>JAOTVO010000058.1 GCA_029863355.1 Candidatus Krumholzibacteriia bacterium | reverse complement strand
TCACGCCAGTCCTCCGCCGCCACTCGCCGCCGCCCGGGCGAGAGACGCAGAAACGCCTCGTAGCCTCGTCGGTAGAACGCGCGCGCGCCGATGAGCGCGCGCTCGGTCTCGGCGTCGGTGGTACTCCAGCGCACGGAGCGGTCGAGCTCGATGGAGGCGTTGGCCGCGTAGCGCGCGTGATCCATGAAGAGCCGGGCGGACGTCACCGCCGACGCGGGAACGGAGCCGGCCAGGTCGTTCGCGTAGGAGGGGCCCGCCAGCGCGTGGCGGGCGGCGACGAACCCGCGCCAGTCGCTCCAGTGGATCCCGCCCAGGCGCAGCTCTCCGAACGCCGCCGCGTTGGCGGGCAGGGCGCCGCTCAGTCCTTCTCCGCCGTCGACGGCGCGCGGCGAGGGGAAGAAGAGCCCGGGCGCGCCGAAGCCGGACTGCGCGTAGGAGGCCACCGCGGTGGCCCCGCTGTAAAAGCCGACGGCCTCGGCCGAGAAGATCGCGTGGCCGGACAGGCTGTCCGCGCCGGTGTCCTGGGCGAGGTAGGCCGCGGCCAGCTGCACGTGTCGCCCCTCGTAGCACGCCCGCGCGTGGCCCATGCCGCGCGGCGCCGAGAACGCGTCGTCGAGGGCGACAGCCACCAGCGACCAGCGCACGCGCGCGACGCCCCCGTCCGCGCGCAGGCCCCCGTGGGTGGGAATGCGCGACACGTGCGCGTCGTCGACGAGCGCGATGCCGAGGGCGCCGGTGAAATAGCGCCGCTCCACGTAGAAGGCGCGCAGTGCGAGCGCGCCCGCGTCCCCGTGCCGCCAAAGGTAGTCGCCCTGTTCCAGCCGGAAGTTCACCGCACCGTCGGCGTCCTCCGCGCGCGACCAGTCGGCCGCGCCCTTGAAGTAGAGGTCGCCCGCGCGCGTCCCGCCCACGCGCAGGTCCAGCATCAAGCGCGACCGGTCGACGGGCGAGCGCGACGCGTGGTCCCAGGCCAGCGGCGCCGAGGAGCGGTCGGTCTGGACGACCACGCCGAGCCGCGCCCCGAGGTCGACCGCCGGGCCGGATTGCGCGCGCGCCGGCGCCGCCGAAGCGGCGAGCGCGGCGGCCGCGAGGAGTGCCGCGCTAGGGAGACTGCGCATAAGGATCGGCCGACGGCTCCGGTGCATATCCGATGGTAAAGAGGGTGCTCGCCCCCAGGGTCTCGTGCGAGCGCACGCTCACGTCCAGCGCGATTCCGGACCACCGCGCGCCGATCCCCGCGCTGGCATAGCGACCGTCCATGCCGGAACGGATGAACAGGCGCCGGTCGAGGACCACCTCGACGCCCGCACGGTTGTGCCACTGCCCCTGCTCGAGCGCGCTCTCGAAGCTCACCACGAGCCGGCGCTCCCAGTAGTAGGAGATCCCCCACGTGTGCGTCCGCTCCAGGGGCGTGCCCGGACCGCCGCCGACCAGGTGCAGCGTCGGCGCGTTGAGGTGCCGCACGGCGTAGCCCACGCCGATCACCGGAAACGGCCGCATGTGGATGGCGAGCCCGGCCGTCGCGGCTCCGTCGCTGGCGTCGAGGCCGTCGGCATTCACCGAGACGCGCGCGAGGTCCACGCTCGCGCCCACCGAGAGCGAGGCATCCTCGGCGGTTCGCAGCAGGTCGCGCGCGACCGCGACCGTGATCAGATCCTCGGACAGCGCCCCGTCGAGACCGCGGTGAAACCAGGCGACGCCGAGCCGGAGATGGCGCGTGCGCGCCGCTGCCGCAAAGAACCCCTCGGAGAGATCGTCTAGACCGTACGGCGACTGCCACGTAGCCAGGACGGTGAAGGCAGGCAGGTTGACCAGTCCGGCGGAGTTGGCGACCACGGCCGTGGCGTCGTCGGCGACGCTGACGAACGCGTCCCCCAGCCCGGCCGCGCGCGCGGCCGGGGCCGACCGCTCGAGGTGGGCCCGGGCGGGATGGGGCGCGGCGCCGAGGGCCAGCGCGCCGAGGCTCGCCGCCGCGCAGAGGGTCACGCACCGCGCTCGCATCGCCTTCAGCGCACCACGGCGACCGAGGCGTTCGCGCTCCCCGAGCGCTCGCCGCGCGCCTCGCCCCAGGTAACATTGACCACGTAGACGCCTCCGGGCACGATCGCTCCGGCGCGGTCGCGGCCGTTCCACACGTCCAGCGACGAAGGCGCGGGCGCCGGCAGATCGCGCGCGTCGTCCTCGTAGAGGGTGCGAACGGGGCGTCCGGAGACCGAGTAGACGGTGCAGGTCACATAGACACGGCCGTCCGCATCCGCGTCGATCTCGAAATGGACCTCCTCCCCGAGGTCGGGGGCGAACGCGCGTCGCTCGAGGCGCAGGCCCAGCGACACGCCGGTGCGCGCGCGCGAGCCTCCCGGAGGGAGCACCGTGGTCGCCGCGCGCGGTGACACGCCCAGGTCGGGGCTGCCGTCCGCATCGGCGTCCGCGGCCACGGCTGCGTGCCGATCGAGCGTCGCCCGCGCGGCGGGGTTTGCGGGCAAGAGGGCGGTTGGATCGGGCGCGGCGTCCCCGGCCCCGCTGCCCGTGTCGCCGGTGATCACGGCGAGCACGCGGACGCGCCCGTCCGCCGGGGGGGCGAGCGTCCAGGGGATGGCCACTTCGAGGGCGACGGCCCCCGTCGGGGATGCCTTCCAGGCGCGGGGGATCTCGCCTTCCGACAGGGTCTGCAGCGCGCCGCCGGCGTCGACGCGGGCGACGTCCACGCGCCCGCCCGGCGCCGCGACGACGAGGAGGTTGGGGGCAAAGCCCTCGCAAGTGATCGCGCGCCGCAGCGGCCCCGCGGCTTCCAGCCTGCGCACGCCGCCCGCCCCGTAGGCGACGAGCAGCATGACGGTGGCGTCACGCGCCGCCGCGTCGACGGCCAGGTAGAGGCGGTCGTTGTCCCAGGTGGCCGCGACCCGCCGCACGTCGGCGTCGCCCCCCCACCGGGAGTCGTTGGGCAACTCCGCCGGCGCGGTCGTCGCGTCGAGGATCCATTCGTCGGGAGCGTAGTCGTCGAGCCGGCCGTCGATGGCGACGCGGCGGGAAAGGTCGTCGTCGGTGGTGGCGGGGGACGCGGCGGGAGCGAGGAAGACGAGCAGCGCGAGCAGGGCCGGTCGCGATTTCATTCGCCGGCGCCACCTTCCTCGTCCAGTCTCTTGAGGCCCTCGAGCATGAGGTGGTCGAGGGGGACATCGATAAAGACATCCTGCGTGGAGGGGCGCTTGTCGGCGGTGAACCGGAACCACCCCTTGCGCCAGCGCACCGCTTCGTATACGACCTCCTTGATCTGCTCTTCGAGCGCGCTGTGCAGCTTCTCCTCGCCCAGCGCGCCGGTCTCGACCAGGAGCATGCCCAGGCGCTTTCCGCGCCGGTTCTTCACGAGCACGCTGTCGAGGTCGCGCTGCGTGATGATACGGTTCGCGACGAGGTACTCGCCCAGCTTGATCGTGCGCAGACTGATCTCGGCGTAGGTGATGTCTCCGCGGTCGAAGTAGAGCCTCGCCGAGTTGTGGCCCGCGTCGAGCGCGAGCTCTCCCGTGCACTGCCCCATGTGCAGCAGCTGAAAGACGACGACGGGTTCGAATACCGCCAGGTTACCTTCGAGATCCACCTTCGACCCCCTCGTTCCGGGCTCCAAGCAGGCGCCGCCGCTCTCGCAGCGCAATGGCTGCCTGGGATACTACAATAGATGCAAAACAGAGACCAAGGAAAGGATAGATGATGGCCCCCCACCGGGGCTGCCAGTCGGCGCCGGCGGCTACGAAGGCGCCGATGGCCAGCGCCCCCGCCGCCTGCAGCACCCCGACCACTTTGCCGGGTACCGTCGCACGGAACTCGAGGGGCCCGATCAGGAGGAAAAAGAGGAAGGACCCCACGATCAACATGGTGTAGCGGACCATGAGGATGGCGAAGAGCCAGCCCGGAATCAGCTCCCTTGCCGCGAAGAGCGCGAAGACGCCGGCGGTCGCGAAAACGTCGGCCAGGGGATCCACCACGACGCCGAAGTCGGTGCGGGGCCCCCACTTGCGAGCGATGACGCCGTCGGCCACGTCGGACGCCCCGATCAAGCCGTAGGCGGCGAGGAAGGCCACGGTGTGGCCCTGCGCGAAGAGCGCCAGCGCGGGAGCGATCAGATGGAGGCGCAAGAGCGTGAGCACGTTGGGGAGCCCCAGCCGCGGCGCGGGGACGCCTCCCTCGCGCACAAGCCCCACGGCGAGCGCCGCCCACGCGGAAAAGACCACCGCACCCAGCGCGGTCAACGCGCCGAAGCGGGCGAAGTCGCCAGCGCGCTCCGGCAGGTAGAGCGGCGCGGCGGCCAGGACGATGCCCAGCGCCGACAGGGCGCCCGTAAGGGCGATGGCGCGCACGAGATCGGGGCGGGCGCGTGCCTGGGCGCGGGAATCGTCCCACGAATCCCGGAAGAAGAGCAGGAGCGACGTAACGCTCCAGCCGCGCCGCGAGAGCTTTTCTCGGGCCGTTACGGAGAACATCACTCGGCCGGCGGGAAGCGGCGTCCCCGGGCCTAGGCCAGGGCGGCGTGGGCCGCCGCCAACTTCGCGATGGGCACGCGGAAAGGCGAGCAGCTCACGTAGTCCAGTCCCACTCCCGCGAAGAAGTGCACCGAAGCCGGGTCTCCCCCGTGCTCGCCGCAAATCCCCAGCTTCAGCGATGGCCGGGCGGCACGCCCCTTCTCGCAGGCCATCCGCACCAGCGCGCCCACGCCGACGGTGTCCAGCGTCTCGAAGGGGTCGTGCTTGAGCACGCCCCTGTCGATGTAGGCTCGAATGAACCTCGCGGAGTCGTCCCGGCTGAAGCCGTAGGTCATCTGCGTGAGGTCGTTGGTACCGAAGCTGAAGAAGTCGGAAACCTGCGCCACTTCGTCGGCGGTGACGGCGGCCCGCGGCACCTCGACCATGGTGCCCACGAGGTACGGGATCTCCTGTTTGTGCTCGGCGAGCACGCCGTTGGCCACGCGCTCGACCATCTCGCGCAAGAGCGCGAGCTCCTCCCGCATTCCCACCAGCGGGATCATGATCTCGGGCTTGACGGTGACGCCCTCGTCCGCCGCCGCACACGCAGCCTCCATGATCGCGCGCACCTGGGTCTCGTAGATCTCCGGGTAGGTGATCCCGAGCCGGCAGCCGCGGTGACCGAGCATGGGGTTGAACTCGTGGAGCATCTCGGTTTTCGCGCGCAGCTCACCGGCGTCGACGCCGAGTCGCTTGGCCAGCGCCGCGATCTCCTCCGGATCCTTGGGCACGAACTCGTGCAGGGGCGGATCGAGGAGTCGCACCGTCACGGGGTAGCCGTCCATCGCGCGGAACACGCCGATGAAGTCATCGCGCTGCATGGGCAGGATCTCCCGGAGCGCGGCCACGCGATCGGGTTCGTTGTCCGCGATGATCATGCGCCGGACGACGTCGATGCGGTCCTCGCCGAAGAACATGTGCTCGGTGCGGCACAGACCGATGCCCTCGGCCCCGAACTCCCGCGCGGTCCGCGCGTCCTGCGGGGTGTCGGCGTTGGTGCGCACCCGCAGTTTCCGCAACCCGTCCACCCACTCCATGAAGCGGTGGAAATAGGCGTCGAGCTGCGGCGGCACGGTCGGCATCTCGCCCGCGTAGACCGTCCCCGTGCTTCCGTCCACAGTGATCGCGTCGCCCTCGGCGAAGACTCGAGTGCCGGCGCGGAACTCCCGCTTCTCGTAGTCGACCTGCAGATCCGAGCAGCCCGCCACGCAGCACTTGCCCATTCCGCGGGCGACGACGGCTGCATGCGACGTCATCCCCCCGCGCGAGGTCAGAATGGCCTGGGCCACGCGCATGCCGTCGATGTCCTCGGGCGAGGTCTCGGTACGGACGAGGATCACGCGCTCGCCGCTCGCCGCCATGGCCACGGCGCGATCGACGGCAAACACCACCCTGCCCGAAGCGGCGCCCGGCGACGCCGGCAGACCGGTCGCGACCGCCTCGCCGCGGGCCTTGGGGTCGATCATCGGGTGCAGGAGCTGGTCGAGCTGCTCGGGATGGACGCGGCGCACGGCGGTGCGCTCGTCGATCAGACCCTCTTCGACCATGTCCACCGCAATGCGCACCGCGGCCCGCCCCGTGCGCTTGCCGTTGCGCGTCTGCAGCATCCACAGACGGCCGTTCTGAATCGTGAACTCGATGTCCTGCATGTCCTTGTAGTGCCGTTCGAGGCGTTTGTAGAGCCCCTCCAGCTCGGAGTAGGCGCGGGGCATTATGCGCTCGAGGCTGTCCTCGCCGTCGTTGACGTGGCGCGGGGTGCGAATGCCCGAAACCACGTCCTCGCCCTGAGCGTTGACGAGGTACTCGCCGTAGAAACGCGGCTCGCCCGTGGAGGGGTCGCGCGTGAAGGCCACGCCCGTCGCGCAGTCGTCTCCCATGTTGCCGAAGACCATGGCCTGCACGTTCACCGCCGTCCCCCAGGTGTCGGGGTAGTCGTGCATATGGCGGTAGGAGCGGGCGCGCGGCGAGTTCCAGGAGTTGAAGACCGCGCCGACGGCGCCCCAGAGCTGCTCGCGGGCGTCCTGCGGGAACGAGCGCCCCGCCCCTTCCTGCACGATGCGCTTGTAGTCCTCGATGAGTGCGGCCAGATCGTCGGCGCCGAGCTCGTGGTCCTGCGCGACGCCGGTGGAACGGCGCCGAGCATCCAGGGCGGCCTCGAAGTGGTCGGTGTGCACGCCCATGACGACGTCTCCGTACATCTGGATGAAGCGTCGGTAGCTGTCCAGAGCGAAGCGCCGATTGCCGGTGCGGGCAGCGAGCCCCTCGACCGTCGAGTCGTTCAGGCCGAGATTGAGCACGGTATCCATCATCCCCGGCATGGACGCGCGCGAGCCGGAGCGCACCGACACCAGCAACGGGTTGGCAGCGTCGCCGAAGCCGGCGCCCATGTCCCCTTCGAGTCTGCGGATGTGCCCCTCGACCTCTTCGGAGAGGCCGTCCGGGTAGCCCTGGTCGTGCTCCATGAAATACGTGCACACGTCGGTGGTGACGGTGAATCCGGGCGGCACGGGAACACCCAGGTTGGTCATTTCGGCGATGTTGGCGCCCTTGCCCCCCAACAGCTCCTTCATGTGGGCGCCGCCCTCCGCTGTTCCGTTTCCGAAGTAGTAGACGTTCTTCCCGGACACGGCGACGGTTCGCTTCTCTGTCATAATCATGACCTCGCTTGTGAGATGCATTCCCCGGTTGGCGAAACGGCCCTCGTGGCCCCGCCTAGATCTCCCTCGCGACCGCTTCGGCGACCTGCAGGGTGGTACTGCTGCCTCCCATGTCGTAGGTGCGGTGCACCCCGTCCTCGATGACCTTCGCGATCGCCGCTTCCAGCCGAGAGGCGTGACGCTTCTCTTCCAACCAGTCCAGCATCATCTTGACCGAGAGGAGCATGGCCATGGGGTTGACCTTGTACATGCCCGCGTACTTGGGCGCGGAGCCGTGAGTGGGCTCGAACACGGCGAGCGTCTCGCCGATGTTGCCCGCCGCGGCAAAGCCCAAACCTCCCACGAGCTGCGCGCACTCGTCGGAAATGATGTCGCCGAACAGGTTGGAGGTGACGATGATGTCGTAGTTCTGCGGATTCTTGATCAGCCACATGGCCATGGCGTCGACGTTCGCGTCCTCCCACTCGATACCCGGATACTGCTGCGCCACCTTCTGCGCTTCCTCGAGGAACATCCCGCACGTCTTACGCACCACGTTGGCCTTGTGCACCACCGTTACTTTGCGCCGCCCCTGGCGCCTGGCGTATTGGAACGCCGCCTCCACGATGCGCCGGCAGCCCTTGCGCGTGAACACGCGCAGTGACACGGCCACGTCTTCCCCCTTGTATTTTTCCATCCCGGGCGCACCCATGATGGCGTCCGGGACAGGATGGAACTCGACGCCGGCGTAGAGTCCTTCGGTGTTCTCGCGGAACACGACAATGTCGATGTCGTCGCGGTAGTTGAGCGGGTTCCCGGGGTAGGCCCGGCAGGGGCGCATGTTGGTGTACAGGTCGAACAGCTGGCGCATGCGGACGATGGGGCTGCGGTAACCCGGCACGTGCGGCTTCGACGTGATCGCGCCGAAGAGCGCGCAGTCCACGTCGCGCAGGATCGCGATGGTTTCTTCCGGTAGTGCGTCGCCGTAGCGTTCCCAGCACTCCCACCCGATCTCGGCGGGGACGAAATCGGCGTCCAGTGCGAGCGCGTCCAGGACGATCTTGCCCGCCTCCATCACGTCGTTTCCGATCCCGTCGCCCGGCAGCATGGCGATCTTGTAGCGCGCCATCCCACGACCTCCATAGCAGCGCCGGAACGAGATGCGTCCCGGCCAGGTTTGTAACTAATTCTTTATCAACTGGTTAGAATCGACCGCCGCATTGGCTTCGACCGTGGCGACGATAGCAGAAGATGGTGCCGACGTCAACGAGAGCTTGTGAAATGATTCGCGAAGGCCCGGCGCTGGTCGCGGCGCGCGATTCGCAAGCTAGCGGATGATGACCAGCCGCCCGAACATGCTCCCCGCGGCGGTGTCCTCGACCTTGAAGATGTAGACACCCGACATCACGTCCTCCATCCCGCGGTTCTTCACGTTCCACACGACGTTTCCCCCCGTCTGATCGCCGGGCTGGCTCTCCCAGACGAGATCCCCTGCAACCGTGAAGACCTGCACGCGGGCCCCCACCGGCACGTTGACGAAGCGGACGTTGCCGTCGGGAAAGTTGTGGTATGCCCCCGTCGTGATACGGCTTCCGCCGGTCCGGAACGGGTTGGGGACCGCATAGATCTGTAGGAGATCGGACTGGGGCACGACCTCGACCGGGACCCGAACCAGGTCGTCCCGGCACTCGTAGGGTACGCCTTGCGTGTGGGCGCAGTTGTCGACCTTGTTCAGCCCCTGGCGCCCGGAGCTGACCGAGTACCCGCGGTCGAAGGTCGTGACCGCGTAGTAGTAGGTGATGCCGTTGAAGGTGTTGCAGTCGAACCACATCATCCCGTCGCTCTCGAGCTGGAGGCTGATGCGCGTACCCAGACAGTCGACGGGACCGAAAATCGAAAACCAGGTCCCCGGCCCCCGCAGCCCGGGCAAGACCGAGTAAAAGTACACGGAGTCGACGATGCTGCCGCCTGTACTAGTTCCCAGGGACGCTTCCTGCTTCGAGAGCTCCCCGACGACCTCGAGGTCGCTGCCGTCCGGCATGATGCCCCGCCACAGGTGATAACCCTCGAAGTCCTCCAGCCCCACGATGAAATGGCCCCCAGCGTCCACCAGGCCCGGGCCGAAGCTGATCTCGAGGCCGAAGTCGACGGTATCGGGTTCAGTTGTATTGGCGTTGTCGAAGAACACGGGCAGCCAGGCCCCCGGTGTGTAGCCCGCGCCTATGACGACCTGCCCCACCAGGTCTTTCACGAAGTACTCGATCGTCAAAACGCCCTGGCCCACGGTGCCGCCGCCGGTGGTCACGTCAAAGGACACGGTCCGGTCGATGTCACCGTTGTAGGCGCCGCGCGTCGCCGGCACGCTGAGGGAATCCGCGGGGGAAACGAGATGCCACCCCGTGGTGTCCGGCTGGTGAATGATGGTGGCGATGCTGTCGGGCAGATCGGACCAGGTCATCCACGTGACGAACGACCGCCGACCCCTGTCGTAGACGCTCCACGCGGCGAAGTTCTCCGGCTTGTGCAGAACCAGCGTGTCCGCCGCTGCTTCGAGCGGGGCGCGCTGCGCGCGAACGGGCGCGGCCGCGAGCGCCGTGGCGCTCGCCAGCGTCACCATCCCCGCCGCCACGCGGAGAGAACGGGATGTCAGCAACGATTTCCTCCTCTTCAGGGCTCGCTCAGGGCCTGCGCGGCAATTGCCATTCGTCGAAGACGATGCGCTCGATCGCGGTCTTGGCCACGGCCGGTTCGAAAAAGACGGGCGGGAACCCGAACACGGCACTTCTCGCCTTCACGGCATTCGGGTTCGCCTGCACGTCGGCGTACGTCGACGTCCAGAACGCGACCGGCTGATTGTATGACGGCTCGGTGGCGTCGAGACAGTGCAACCCGTAGATCGGCTGGAAGCAGGTGCGCGGCCCCGCCGGCAGGTATCTGCTGCACAATGTGAAGAAGTACGCCGGGTTGTAGATCTCCACGTCGAGCCCCCTCTCGCTCTCCTGGTACGCTTTGCCCGACCCTGCCGCTTCCAGTCGGAACTGGAGCAGAGGGAAGGCGGGATCGAGGGGCCTCGCCTCGCGCAGGGTATGGATTCGCAACTTGGAGATGGTGCGCCCGCCGGGCTCGTTCACCGCGCAGTACTGGTCGATGTCGCGGCGCACGTTCCGGCTCGTCACCGCGTAGTCCATGGTCTCGAGACACAACTCCCGATAGGCGAACGAGAACTCGCCGATGCGGTCATCCGGGTCGTTCACGCTGGGTTCCTCGCCGAGATCCTGCCGCGCGGTCATCTCGTAGAGAAAGATCACCGGGTATCTCACGCCCACCGCCTCGGCGCGGTTGATCGCGTTCGACACCGGGTGGTTCCCCGCGATGAGCACGTGGCCACCCGCGGCCATGAACAGCGCGATGACGTTCGGTACGCGCTTGCCGGTTCCGCCGCCGCCTTCCTTGGGCCGGAACGCGATGAAAGCGTAGAGCAGCGGGAACCCCCCCTGCTGCGACCGGTCGCCGTACACGCTCCAGACGATGGACTTGTAGTCCGCCAGGAGCGTGAGCGGTATGACCGACGTTCCCGACAGCTCGATGACGTCGGTGCCCGGGTTGAACGTCTGCACGTCCTGGAGCACGTACAGCCAGAAATCATCATGCTCTTGATCGTTGGGCTGGACACCACGCCCGCGGAAGTTCGTCCACCCCGCGTCGTAGGCGTTCTTGTCGGTCGCGTAGTCGTCGACGAGCAGCAGGTCCCTGCCCATCGTGAACGGCACCACGTTGACCTTGACTTCCACGCGCGTGCAGTATCCCGAGTTGTCCACCACTTCGAGCGTGAACCGGTGTGACCCGAAAAAGAAAGTGCGCGGAGGCGAGGACGCCTGGTAAATCCCGATACTCGAGAACGGTGTTATGTCGATCTCCCACTGCTCGGGGTCGGTCAAATCGGCGATGTCCCAACCGTAGCGATACCCCGCCACCAGTCCTCCGTAGTGGTCCGCTGTGGCCGTCCACGAGAACTTCATCGGGACTCCCTCGGGCACGTCGAGAATCAGGGGCACGGGTTTGCACGTGGCGAGCGTCACCCCGCCCATGTATTCGTTCGTCAGGTTTACGTTCGGTCCCGCGTCGCGCTGCTTGACCTTCAGGCGCCGGACGTTGTGGGACTCGGCGAGAACCGCCGTTACCGCTCCCGCCTCGTCCTTGGCGCGCATGGCGTAGATGTACTGGCCGAAGTCGATGGGGGGCGAGGTCCAGAAATGCCCCGAATCGGCGGGCTGCCGGTAGTAGATCCACGGCTCCCACTCGGCGTCGGATTGCTCGGGCGTCCGGCCATACCGGGCCAGAATGACGGGGTCCTTGCGCAGGTACGCGAGCGTGTTCGGGTAACTACTGTCGAAATCGCGCGTGCTGACCAGCGCCCACTGCACCGATTCTGGGTCCTGAGAGACAAACTTGTCGCCGACGTAGTCCGTCGCCGTCCAGCGAAACGTCGTGATGGGCGGCACCTCTGCCGGGAAGAAGAAGTGCTGGGTCGGCACATCGATGTCTATCTCGGGAGCCAGCGTACGCGCCGTGAACGATCGATACTCGGGCTCTCGCGAAGCGAGACCCTGCTC
>JAOTVO010000364.1 GCA_029863355.1 Candidatus Krumholzibacteriia bacterium | reverse complement strand
CGGCCAGGCGGCCGTCGGGAAGCACACACCACGCGAGCGTTTCGTAGAAGGGGGCACCGAAAGATATTGCGCTGCCGCCGCCCATCGGCACCGTATACATCTGCCGCGCGCGCACGGAGTCGATAACCTCGACCACATGGAATTCGTCGTCCAGCCGGTCGAGGTATTTCGCATACACCCCGCTCGTGTAGTCCGCGTCGGGCTCGGCGATTTCCGCCCAGAGCCGCCCGTCGCTCCCGTTCGCCAGCCCCGTGCATAGGTGCATGCCGACGAACCAGCCCACCGATTCGAGGTGCTCGCCCCTGGCGTCGAACACGCTGAAGCGCCGGTTGCCAAACTCGTAGATGACGATGCGTCCGTCCGTGGTCACGGCCATGCTCCCCGCGCCGCGCAGCTCGCCTGGCCCCGCGCCGTCGCGGCCGAAGCTCCCAATGTAGGCGCCATCGCGCGAGAAGCGTTTCACACAGCTCAGTTTGGCATCGAGCACCAGCACTTCACCCGCGGCGTCGATGGCGACGCCCGTGGGTTGATAAAGCGTGTGGTTCTCGTCGGCGTCTTCGCCGCCAGCGATGACGAGATCGACCTCGCAGTGGGCCGCGCCGGCACGACAAAGATCGGTCCAAGATACCGCCACTGCGACGGTAGGAATGAAAGCGGTCAGCGCGAAAGCGGCCGCAGCAAGCGATCGATAGAACGAGCTCATCTCGAATCCTCCTCCGGCTCCACGGCGAGTGCGAGGCCGGTCGTGCGCGGGTCGACCACACCGGCGAAGCGCCCGCCGGGAAGCCGTTCTGCGGCCATGACGCGCGCGATGTAGTCGCGCGTCTCGGTGTCGTAGCCCATCTCGTCCAGCGCCGCGCGCAGCGTGGTGTCGGGTGCCATGTCCTCGAAGAATACCGCGTCGGGCAGCCACTGGTGGTGGATGCGCGGCGCGGCCACCGCGGCGGCCAAGTCCGTTCCGTCGAAGACGCGGCGCAGGATTACCTGCGCGATCGCGGAGTGGATGCGCGGTCCGCCGCGCGCGCCCAGCGCGAGCCAGGGCTCGCCGGCGCGCATGACGAGCGTGGGGCTCATGCTGGAGAGCGGGCGCGCCCCGGGTTGCACCCCGTTGAGGCCGGAGCCCACGAGGTCGTAGAGGTTGGGACGGCCGGGGCGCGTGTCGAAATCGTCCATCTGGTTGTTGAGCAGGATGCCGGTGCCGGGAATCACCCACTTGCCGCCGAAGGCGCCGTTGACGGTGGTGGTGAGGCACGCCACGCCGCCGCGCGCGTCGAAGACCACGATGTGCGTGGTGTTTCCGCTCTCGATCACTTCCTCGAGGGGTACCGACCGCGAGCGCCCGGGCGGCCGCGCGGGCAGGCGCGCGGCGAGCGCGCGGTGGTACGCGGGCTCGAGGAGCCGCTCGAACGGTTCGCCCATGAAGGCGGGGTCGGCCAGCCGGGTGTTGCGGACCTCGAAGGCGAGGCGCTGCGCCTCCACCAGGGCCGCCGCGCGGCGCGGGCTCGACGCGGGGAGCGCGAGTGCCTTCTGCGCTCGCAGAAGCGCGAGCGTTTCGGCGAGGACGACCGCCCCCGCGCTGGGCGGGGGGAGCGCAATCACTTCGAGGCGCGCGTCGGTGTCGAGCGGAATCACGATGGGGTGGCGCGGGAGCGCCTCGTACGCGGCCAGATCGTCCGCGCTCCAGATGCCGCCGGCCGCGCGCACGGCCGCCACCATGCGCCGGGCGAGCGCGCCGCGGTAGAACGCGACGGGGCCGCCGTCGGCGATGGTCTCGAGCACGCCCGCCAGGTCGGCCTGCACGAGCCGTTCGCCCTCGGCGATGACGGAGTCGCCGCGGAAGAACGCCGCGCGCGTGGATGGAAACGCGCCGAGCAAGTCCGCCTTCTCGGCCAGCTCACCGTGAAGATGCGCGCCCACGCGAAAGCCCTCGGCGGCGAGCACGCGCGCGGGCTCGACCAGCCGCCGCCACGACACCGTGCCCCCGCGCCGCCACGCGGCAAAGAGCCCGGCCGGCGAGCCGGGAATCGCGCCGGCCAGCGGGCCCGCCGTCGATGCATCCGCCACGCCCTCCGCCTCGAGGCGCAGGTACATCTCCGGGTCGGCGGCCGCCGGGGCGGTCTCGCGGAAGTCGAGCGCCCACACGGCGCGCGCGACGGGGTCGTACGCCAGCAGGAAGCCGCCGCCGCCGAGGTTTCCCGCCTCGGGGAACGTCACCGCCAGCGCGAGGGCCGTGGCCAGCGCGGCGTCCACGGCGTTGCCCCCGGCCATGAGCACCTCGACACCCACGAGCGTGGCCAGGCTGTCCTCGGAGACGACGATCCCGCCGCGCCCGCTCGCCGCGCTCGCAGCGTGCGCGCGCGGGTCCGGCGCGGACAGCAGCGCGCACACGACGGTGCACCGCAACGCAAATGACGGACGGAAGCGGCGGGGCAATTCGGCTCCTCCGTGACCCGCCCAGTATACCTAACCTCGGAGTCCTTGACTCCCCAACGGCGGCAAAATAGCATGGGGGACGTCCGCACCCGGTTGAAAGAAGCATGCGTGTCCAAAGCGCAGTGGGCCGTTTCCTAGCGAGGCGTCCCGGCGAAACCGTGCTGGTACTCGCCGTGGCGTTGACCCTTCCCTGCGCGCCCTCGCGGGCACAGGAACCGGCGGCGGCCGGCCCCATCTCGCGC
>JAOTVO010000057.1 GCA_029863355.1 Candidatus Krumholzibacteriia bacterium | reverse complement strand
TCGTCGTCACTCCAGGTCGTATAGGCGATCCACTTGCCGTCGGCGCTGAAGGACGGCCAGTACTCCCAGTTCGTGTCGCGGGTGATGCGCGCGGGCGCGCCGTCGGGGAGCTTCTTCTTCCAGATGTGGCCCACCGCGCTGAAGACGAGCCAGCGGCCGTCCGGAGAGGTCGAGGCGTGGCGGATCATCTTGGCTTCGAAGCTCGGCGGGGAAACCTCCTGGCGGAAACGCAGCGCCTCGTGCACTACGTGGCTCGCGTGAACCTGGAACGGGATGTTCGTCGCCGTGCGCGCGGCGACGTCCACCTTCGCGAACTCGCCCTTGGCCCAGATCACGATCGCCTGGCCGTCGGGCGTCCACTGGTAGTTCGGGTACACGCCGAAGGTCGCCCACGTCTCCATCTGGTCGCGGCTCAAGCCGTCGAAGATCGGATGCTGCGCGCCCGTCTCCAGGTTCTGCACGTAGAGCACCGTCTCGGTGCGCACGCGGTGCACGTACGCCAGCCGCTTTCCATCCGGCGAGATCTGCGGGCGCACGGCGCCGCCGGGACCGGTAATAACGTTCTTCACCTCGCCCGTCTCGCGGTCCACGCGGCGGATCATGTAGATCTCGCCGTTGGGATCCTTGTTGTACTGGAAGTACGGCCCCGGACTCATGTCCTCGCTGAAGTAGACGTAGCGTCCATCGGGCGAGACGCACGGCTCGCCCACGTCCTGCTGGTCGTTACGCCGCTTGGTGATCTGCAGCCCCTCGCCGCCCGAAGCATGGTAGAGCCACATCTCGCCTGCACCCAGGGAACGCCCGCTCGTAAAGTGCTTTTTGCACACGATGTACTGCCCGTCGGGCGTCCACGCGGCGTTGTTTACCAGGCGGAAGTCCTCTTTGGTAACCTGCTTCGCATCGGAGCCGTCGCGCTTCATGATCCAGATGTTGTCGGCGCCGTCCTTGTCGGAGGTGTAGCTGATGCGCTTGCCGTCGGGGGAGAAGCGCGGCTGCACCTCGAAGGCCGGGCCACCGCGCAGGAGCACAGCCTCTCCACCGGCGATGGGCATGATGTAGATGTCGCCGAGGAGGTCGAAGACGATCTCCTCGCCGTCCGGACTGACGTCGAGGTTCATCCACGTGCCCTCGTCGGTGGTGAACGCGACCGTTCTCGTGGGGCCGAAGGGCGCTTCGACGTCCCACTTCTTCTTCTCGTCTGCTTTCTTGGCGTCGTCCGCGACGGCAAGCGCCGGCGCGGACATGACGAGCACGCAGAGCAAGGTGATGATTCTGGAAAGCATGAATGGCTCCTTGAAGTGGTAACCAGCGAAACCGGATTCTCCCTGGCCCCCGCCGACCCTACGGCCCCGCGATGAAGCCGCGCCAGTTGGCGGGGATCTCGTCCATGCCGAGGATGCCTTTGAGGCGGTCGGGCGTGAGGGGGTTCATCTTGTACGAGCCGTCGACGAAGAGCGAGCCGTCTTCGCGCCGGCACTCGGTGCGAATGAGCACCGGCGCCCACGGCTCACCCCCGTCCTCGATAGTGCCGGAGAGGAGCACGCGGTCGCCGTGGCGCACGGGGCTGTGGTATTTCACCGACGCCGAGCGGAGGATCCAGAACGCGCCCTTCTCCGTGCGCAGCATGTTGACGGTCCAGGCGGCGACGCAGTCCATCACGGTATAGAGGAGCCCGCCGTGCACGAGACCGGGGAAGCCGCAGTGGTTCTCGTCCGGCGTCCATTCGCCGTCGATGCGCTGGGGGTCGCCGTCGGCGCGCCATATCTTCGTGCGCAAACCGCCGGGATTGTGGTGCCCGCACCCGAAGCAGGTGTTCTCGGGCAGCCTGTCTATATTGAGGATCTCTCGCGGCACGTGTCTCCCTAGAACACTCCCCCTATGCGGAAGCCCGCACCGATCATGGCGAGCAGCACCGATATCACCGTCACCGCGACGATGTGCGCGGCGAGCACGCCCAGCCGCGACGCGTCGAGCCGGGGGATGATGCGCAGGCGCGCATGCGCGGCCAGCACGAGCGTGAGCACGACGAGGATGATCTTGGCCGCCACGTGCGTCGAGGCCACGCTGGCGAAAGTGAACCACTCCGACGGCGGCAGCAGTTTCGTCGCCAAGTAGAGGCCGGTCGCCACCTGCACGAGGAGCGCGGGGATACCGATGCGCTCGAAGGGTCCCTCGAAATCGGATATCACGGCCGGGTCGCGCCGCTTGAGGGCGCGCGGCAGCACCGTCGTGGCGAGCACGATGTGCCCGCCGGTCCAGATCGTCGCCGCTACCAGGTGCAGCAGAATGATCGCCTTGTGCATCGCTCGCTACTTCCCCGCGGGCGCTACAGCGTCCCGCTCAGACCCCTGCGCACGAGCAGCGGCTCGATCGACGGATCGGCGCCGCGGAAGCGCCGGTACAGCACCATGGGATCGTCCGTCGAGCCGGTGGCGAGGATGTGCTTGCGGAAGCGCATCGCCGTCTCGCGGTCGAAGATCCCGTTCTGCTTGAACACCTCGAAGGCGTCCGCATCGAGGACCTCGGCCCAGATGTAGCTGTAGTAGCCCGCCGAGTACCCGCCGGCGAAGATGTGGCGGAAATACGGGCTCTTGTAGCGCACCACGATCTCGTCCATCAGCCCGATGCGCTTGAGGCTCTCGTTCTCGAAGGCAACGGGGTCGAGGGTGCGCGGCTCCTTGAGCGTGTGCCAGTCCATGTCCAGGTACGATGCGGCCAGGTATTCGACCGTCGCGAAACCTTGGTTGAAGAGCCGTGCGTTCTTCATCTTGTCGATCAGTTCCTGCGGCATGGGCTCGCCCGTTTTGTAGTGACGCGCGTAGAGCGCGAGCACCTCGGGCTCGGTGGCCCAATTCTCCAGCACCTGCGACGGCATCTCCACGAAGTCACGCGGGACGTTGGTCCCCGCCAGCGTGGGGAAGGTGCAGTCCGAGAGGAGTCCGTGCAGGCCGTGGCCGAACTCGTGGAAGAGCGTGGCCGTCTCGTCGAGGCTCAAGAGCGCCGGCGTGTCGGCCGTGGCTTTGGAGACGTTGCTCACGTTGCAGATGATGGGTGTGACTTCCTTGCCGCCCATACGCGATTGCTGGCGGTACTCGCTCATCCACGCGCCGCCGCGTTTGCTCTCGCGCGGGTGGTAGTCCACGTAGTAGATGCCGATGTGTGAGCCGTCGGCGTCTTTCACTTCGAAGGTGCGCACGTCTTCGTGATACTTGGGAATGTCGAAGCGCTCCTCGAAGGTGATCCCGAAGAGGCGAGTAGCTACCTCGAAGGCGCCCTTGCGCACGTTCTCGAGCTGGAAGTAGGGGCGCAGGGCCTCGTCGTCGAAGTCGTACTTGGCCTTCTTCACCCGCTCGGCGTAATACCACCAGTCCCACGCCTCTAGCTGGAAGCCGCCGCCCTCTTCGTCGATCATCGCCTGCAGCTGCGCCGCCTCCTGCTTGGCCCGTGCCAGAGCCGGCTTCCACAGCTTGTCGAGCAGCGCGTACACCTTCTCGGGCTTGCGCGCCATGTTCTCGTCCAGGACGTAGTCGGCGTGCGTCTCGAAGCCCAGCAGGCCGGCGCGCTCGGCGCGCAGGGCGACCATCTCGGCCAGCATCGCCTTGTTGTCATGCTCGTCGCCGTTGTTGCCGCGGTTGATGTAGGCCTTGAAGATCTTCTCGCGCAGGTCGCGGCGCTCACCGTAGGTGAGGAACGGGATCATGCTCGGCTTGTGCAGCGTGAAAACCCACTTGCCCTCGTGTCCCCGCGTCGCCGCCGCTTCGGCCGCGGCCTGTACCGCCGCGGTAGGCAGACCGGCGAGGTCTTCCTCGTCTTCGATCACCATCTCGAAGGCGTTGTCCTCGGCCAGCACATTCTCGCCGAACTGGACGGAGAGCACCGACAGGCGCTCGTTGATCTCGCGGAAGCGGGTCTTGCTCTCCTCGTCCAGGTTGGCACCGCCGCGCACGAACGCCTTGTAATGCTCATCGAGCAGGCGTCGCTGCTCGGGCGTGAGACCCAGATCCTCCCGCTGGTCGTATACCGCTTTGACGCGCGCGAAGAGCTGCTCGTTCAAAAGGATGTCGTCCTGATGCTTGGAGAGGAGCGGGGCCACCTCCTTGGCAATCGCCTGCATTTCGTCGTTGGTGTTGGCCGAGTTGAGGTTGAAGAACACGTAGCTCACGTCGGTGAGCAGCTGCCCGCTGGCCTCCAGCGCCTCGACGGTGTTGATGAAGTTGGGCGGCGCGGGGTCGTTGACGATGGCATCTACCTCCGCGCTCTGGCGCTTCATGCCTTCGTCGAAAGCCGGCATGTAGTGCGCCACCTCGATCCGGTCGAACGGCGGCACGCCGAACGGCGTGTCGTAGCTGGAGAAGAAGGGATTGTCGGTGGCCGTCGCGGTGGTGGCAAGCACCAGCACGAGCGCGGCCGATCGCACGATGTTGCTGCGCATGGTGGACGCTCCTTGGGACGGGATCATGTAAGCGTACAACTGGTTGGGGTCGGGACTTTCTGGAAAACGGACAAGAGTATAGCAGGTGGTCGCGCCCGGTGCCACCCACGGAGGAGGGGCGCCGGCGCACCGACCGTCCGGTGTCGGATCCCCCACCCGGCGCGCCCTCCCGCCGCGGTGGCTCTCCCCGTTCCGGGCTAACGTTGGGCGATGCCTCGGGCGACGGGCGCACGAGGGCCCGGTGGGGCGTGTCGGTCTGTGGGGAATCAGTTGTTCGTGGGGAAACGCGTGTGGGGTATCCGTAGGGAAGATGGGAAGCGACCGCCTCCGTGTCAAGCCCCAGGTTATATGCGCGGCCGTGCGGCCCCTGTGCTACGATAAACGGCGAGGTGCGCCGGATCCCGAGCGCCCGCCGCCCACTCGGCGCCCCGCCATGCCCGCACCATCACCGCACACGCCAACCAACGAACAGCCCCGCGTGCTCGGCGGCCTGGGCGCGTTCTCGGTGGTGGCCGGTTCCATGCTCGGCGTGGGAATCTTCCTCTTCCCCGGCGAGATGGCGCGCGAGATCGGTTCGGCGCCGGCTTTTCTTGCGTTGTGGTTGGTCGGGGGGGTTGTGTCGCTGGCCGGGGCGACCGCGTGCGGGGAGCTCGGCGCGATGATGCCGCGCGCCGGCGGCGACTACATCTTTCAACGCGCCGCCTTCGGACCTTCCCTTGCTTTCGCCAGCGGGTGGGTGCTCTTCGCAGCCGTGTTTGCCGGTTCCACGGCGAGCCTGTCGGTCGCGCTCTTTCGCTACCAGATCGCCGGACTCGCCGGCGCCGACCTTTCCGCGCCCATCGCGCGCGCCATTCCGCTCTCCGCCGACCAGGTGTGCGCCGTCGGCTTCATCGTGCTCGTGACCCTGCTCAACGACCGCGGCGCCCGCCTCTCCGGCCGCGTGCAGACCCTGCTCACCCTCGTGCCCATCACCGCCATTATCGTGCTCGCCATTTCCGCCGGTTTCTCCGCGCGCGGCGCCGATGCCGTCACGCCCAACGCCACCGCGGTCGCCTCGGCGCCGCTCACCCTCGCCGCCCTCGCCAGCGGCTACCTCTTCGTCAACTTCGCCTTCTCCGGCTGGCCCAACATTATTTACGTCGCCGGCGAGGTGCGCAACCCCGGTCGCAATGTGCCCCGCTCCATGATCACCGCCGTGCTCATCGTGACCGCCGTATATCTTCTCTTCTGTGGAGTGGCCCTCGGCGTGCTCGGCCTGAACACGCTCGCACGCCTCGCCGGCGAGCGTACCGACACTGGCACCGCGCTCGCCGACGCCGCCTTCGGACCCGCCGCGCGCACCGCCGTGCTCGCCACCATGGCCATGGTGATTGCAACCTCCGTCAACGCCACCGTCCTGGCCAGCGCACGCGTCGGCTATGCCATGGCCCGCGACGGCGCCTTCTGGCGGGCCGCGGCCCGGCTCAACGACCGCGGCGTGCCCCGCCGCGCCCTCTGGCTGCAGGCCGCCTTCGCCGTCCTGTTCGTCACCACCGGCACCTTCCAGACCATCGTGCGCGCGACCAGCGCCGCCATGCTCCTCACCGGCGCCCTTACCGTGTCGTCCCTCTTCGTGCTGCGCCGCCGCACACCCGACGCCGCGCGCCCCTACCGCGCCGCCGGCCACCCCTGGTTCCCGGCCCTCTACGTCGCCTTCTCCATCGCCGCTATCGCCGCCATGCTCTCGTCGGCCGACGACGCCCTCATCCCCGCCGTCGGCCTGGCCATCCTCCTCGTCGCCTACGCGGCCCACCGGACGGCTCGCGCGCGTGGGGCTGACAAGTCTCGAGCATGACGTTAGTATATGCACAGAGACAAGTGGCCACGTGATCTCTGCGGGACAAGAGAAGCCGTGGAATTGCCGAAACAACACGTTCGGCCTCTCGCCTTCCCTACCACACGTCGCGCTCGATCGAGCCTTCCAGCTCGGGAAACTTGGCGGCGTCGAAGACGGGCTCGACGCCGCGCCCGAGCTGTCCCACGTAATCACGCATCACCTTGAACGCCACCGGCGAGAGCAGCAGGATCGCGACGAGGTTGGTCAGCGCCATGAAGCCCATGGAAAGGTCGGCGGCATTCCACACGATCTGCAGAGTCGCCACGGCGCCGAGCATGGTGACGCCCAGCACCATCAGGCGAAAGACGGGCAGCGCCTGCGGCCGGCCCGTGAGGAAGCGCACGCTGGTCTCGCCGAAGTAGTAGTTGGCCACGATGGAGGTAAAGGCGAAGAACTGGAGGATGATCGCCACGAACACGGTCCCCCACGTGCCCACCTCGGCGCTGAGCGCCGCCTGCGTGAGCGGCACGCCGGTGAGCTCCCCACCGGGCTCCATCGCCCCGGACAACAGAATGATGGCCGCGGTGCACGTGCAGATCACGATGGTGTCGGTGAAGACGCCGAGCATCTGCACGAAACCCTGTGCGGCGGGGTGCTTGACCTCGGCGGCGGCCGCCGCGTTGGGTGAGCTGCCCATGCCGGCTTCATTGGAGAAGAGCCCGCGGCGCACGCCCTGCATGAGAGCCTGCGAGACGGCGTATGCCATCCCGCCCGCGGCGGCCTGCTCGAGCCCGAAGGCGCTGCGCACGACGAGGGCGATCACGCCGGGGATGGCGGCGGCGTTATTGAGCACGACCACCAGCGCCACGGCGAAGTAGGCAACGGCCATGGCGGGCACGACGGCCTCGGCGAAGTGGGCGATGCGGCGCACGCCGCCGAAGATCACCAGTCCGGCCAGGGCGATGATCACCAGTCCGCAGGCCGCGCGCGGGAACCCGAAGGCGGTGTGCAGGGCATCGCTCATGGAGTTGGCCTGGACGGCGTTGAAGATGAATCCAAAGGAGAGAATGAGAAAAACCGAGAAGACCACGCCCATCCAGCGGGCCCGCAGGCCGCGCGCCATGTAGTAAGCGGGCCCGCCGCGGAAGGTCCCGCCCTCCTCGCGCACCTTGTAGAGCTGCGCCAGCGTGTTCTCGACGAAGCTGGTCGCCATCCCCACCAGCGCCACTATCCACATCCAGAAGACGGCGCCGGGCCCGCCCACGGTGAGGGCGATGGCCACGCCGGCCACGTTGCCCGTCCCCACGCGCCCGGCCAGCCCGGTGGCGAAGGCGCCGAACGAAGAGATCCCGCCGTGCTCGGTGCGCCCGCTGCGGCGCATCACGGCGAAGAGGTGGCCGAGGTGGCGGAACTGTATGAAACCGGTGCGAACGGTGAAGTAGGCCCCGACGCCGAGCAGGAGGTAGACGAGGGCCTTGCCCCAGATGAAGGCGTTGGCGGCGTCGATGATGGCGGTCATAGGGGGCACGATACCGCCGCCCTCGGGCCGCGCGCCACCCGAAACTGGCCGGGTGGGGCGGGCAGGAGGCCCCGGGCGGCGCCCCGCGGGGCCAGGCGGCTTGACGCCGCCGTGTCCATTCTGTATAATGTCAATGGGTCAATTAAGAAAGGCGAGACCCGATGATCCAGTTCTCCGGTCGCAAGAAGCGCAGGGCCCTCGAGAGCGAGGCCGTCCACCGCGTCGTGACCGAGGTGGAGACCTGGCCCGGGGTCGTCACCGCACCGCACCAGTTCGGCGCGGTCGAGTTTCAGCTCGACGGGACCGAGTTCGGGCACATCCACCGCGACGGTACGCTGGATGTGCCCTTCGTGCGGCGCCTCCGCAACCCCCTGGTCGCCGCCGGTGCCGTCTCCCGGCACCGATGGGTCCCAAACTCGGGCTGGGTCACGTTGCACGTGGAGTCCGACGAGGATATCGAGCGCGCCGTCCGGCTGCTCAGGCTCTCTTATCTATATCGCCTGATCCTGCGGCCCGAGCGCCCGCTCGGCCTGGACGACATCGCCTCCGAGATCGAGGGCATCGAGCTGCCCCTCGAGGCGCGACGCGGCATGCTCGACCTCCTCGCCCGGCGCCGTTCCGCCGCCAACGCCTAGCCGCCGCGTCGACCCCCTCTCGCACCCCCCCTTGACATCACCGCGCGCGGGTCCCTACCGTGCGGGCATGGACGATTCGGCCCGCGAGGGCCGGCCGCGCCGGCGGCCCGGCCCGACACGGGCGGGCCTCCTCGTGCGTACTACCCTATGGACGACAAACCGAGCCAAGCGCCCGAGCCCGGCGAGAGGCTGCCGGCCGCCAGCGAGAGCGCCCGCCGGGTGGACGCCCTGGCCGAGGACCGCGCACTCCTCGAGGCGGTGCGCCGCCGCGAGAGGAACGCGCTCGGCCGCTTTTTCGACGCGGCCTTCCCGTACGTGTACGCGGTGGCGCTGCGCGTGACCGGAGACCACGAGCGGGCCGAGGACGCCGCGCAGGGGGTTTTCCTCAAGGTGCACCGCGCCGCCGACCGGCTGGATCCGACGCGATCGCCGCGCGCGTGGCTGACGACGATCACCGTCAACGCCTGCCGGGATGCCCACCGCCGCTCGGCCGCCAGGCCGGCGGCCTCGCTGGACAGCCTGGCCGTCGAGCCCGCGGCGCCGGGCGTGGCGGCCGATGACGCGCTGCTCGGCCGGGAGCAAGCGGAGCGCCTGGAGCGGGCGCTGCGGGCGCTGGACGAGCCGTTGCGGTCGGTGGTGATCCTGCACGACTACTGCGGCTATGGTCACGACACCATTGCCGAGCTGATCGGGGCCTCGCACGACGCGGTGCGCAAGCGCTACTCGCGAGCGCTCGCGAAGCTGCGCGAACTCCTGACGAGCGAGCGGGAATGATGGACGAGCGACGCCAGAGAGAAGAAGAAGCGCGCATCGCCGCCGAGTTGCGTGCGCTTCCCGACCCGCCGGCCGACCCCGGCTATCGGGAGCGCCTGCGCGCCGCGTTCGTGTCCGGCACGATCGCTTCCGGCGAGGGTGCGCCCGAGCGTCGGGTCCCGCGCGTGCGCCCGCGCGTGCGCTGGGCCGCGGCGGCGCTGGCGGCAGCGGTCGTCCTGGTGATCGCCGCCGGCATCGTCGATCGCGCGCCGCGCCTGCGGCTCTTGGCGCTGAACGGAGCGGAGGCCATCGTGATCGACGGCCAGGAGGTGAGCGCCCACGATACCGGCGCGCTCGACGCCAGGCTCCGGCCCGGCGCCGAGGTGCGCGTGCCGACGGGCGCGGTGCTCGATCTCGTCGCGGAGCGCACGGCGGCGATCGAGATCGTCGGCGGTTCGACGTTCACGTTGCCCGCGTTGCCGGGGCGCTGGTTCGCGCGCTCGCGGCCCGGGCGGCTCGACGCGGGCGAGATCCGCTTCCGGAGCGGCGCGCGCTTCGAGGGCGGCCGGCTCGCCGTCCACACGCCCGACGGCCTGGCCGAGATCACCGGCACGCTGCTCTCCGTGCAGTGCGACGAGAGCGGCACCTGCGTGTGTGTGCTCGAGGGCACCGTGCGCGTGGGGAAAACGCCTGCGACGCTCGAGGTCGTCACCCCCGGCAACCGCATGGTGATCCCCCGAGAGGGCGAACCCTTCTTCTCACCCGCGGCGCCGCCGCACGCGGCCGGCGTCGAGGATTTCGACGCCCGCATCCGCGAGCACCTGCGCTGACTCTCTTCTCGTAGAGCGGTTCGGAAGGCGCGGAGCGTCGTTCAGATTTCCGCCGCGTTCGCCATGCGCTTGAGCATGTAGGGAATCAGCGCGCGGTGGACGGGGCGAATCAGCGTCCAGTAGATGCGGCCGCTGCGATTGAGGATTTTCACCGTCGTGCACGCGACGATGGCTTGCGGCCGGCTGTCGCGGTCGAGGATGTAGGAGATGCGGTAGCGAAGTCCCGGGGCCGCACCCTCGTAGAGCACTTCGCGGTCGTCGCGCTGGAGTTCGACGGGCTTGTGAAAGGCGTTCTCAATCACGTGCTCGATGTCGCGGTACGATCCGCGGAGCTCGCCGCGCCACGCATCCGAGTAGTCCGCGCTGGCTGCGGTAGGCGCGATCAGGCTTCCCGGCGGTACCGGCACCTCGTAGACGTTGTCCAGGCGGGCGAGGTAGGACATCACCACCAGCCCGCACGCGCCCACCACCACCACGACGATGGCCGCGCCCACGACGATCTTGAAGATGGTTCTCATGGTGCTCGATTCGGGCTCCCCAACAGGATGAGCATCGGGCGTGCCAGGGCGCAAGCAAAGAAACGCCGGGGTCGAGGCGGGAGCCGGAGAGGATGGCGAGAGCTTCCGAGCCGTTGCGGCCCGTCCGGGACCCCTTGCGGCTCCTGGGGCGGAGGCATTACTTTTGCTCATCCATATGCCGTGCCGGCTGGTGGGGTGCCCGCCGGCGCGACAACCGCCCGGAGGCGGACCATGAAACTCGCTCAACTGCTGGGCTGGACAGCTCTCCTCATCACGATCGTCTACACCTGCGTCGGGCTCCCCTCGCAGATCCGCCGCAACCACGCCACCAAGTCGACCATGGGGCTCTCGCTCTTCATGATCGTGATGCTCACGCTTACCTTCACGGCCTGGCTCGCCTACGGCCTCGCCGCCTCGCCCCGGAACTGGTTCCTCGTGGGCTCGAATGTCCCCGGGGCCTTCTTCGTCGTCGTCATCCTCTATCAGTTCTGGATCTACCGCAACCGCTCCCGCGGCAAACCGGCCGCCTGAAGGGTCGCCCGCAAAGCGGTCAGCCGCTCGATTTCACCGTGATCGTCTCCAGGCCGTGCGCGTGTGGGCCCGTCTCGGCGCGGCGCAGCAGGTACGAGAAGAGGAAGCCGAGGAAGCCCGACACGGAGAAGATCCACATGCCCAGCGCGTAGCCGCCGGGATTGGCCTGGCTCGCGCCGGAGTAGTCGTTGGCCCACCCGATCATGAGGTTGAACCCGGCCAGGCCGATGTTCTGGATCATGGTCATGAGACCGTAGGCCGTGCCCAGCTTCTGCTCGTCCACGATGTACGCCACCGATGGCCACATCACTGCGGGGACCAGCGAGAAGGCGATGCCCATCATGGCCATGGGAACGAGCAGCGGCAGCCCCGTGTACGCCATCATGAGGTAGACGGGTACGAGGAGGAGCGAGCCGAACATCATGAAGAGCGAGCGTTTGCCCACGCGGTCGACGAGGTAGCCGAACAGCGGCGTGAAGATCATCGCGAACAGCGTGAGCAGGCTGGAGAGGAAGCCCCCGTACTCGCGTGTAGTACCGTGCCCCTCCTGGAAGAATTTGATGGCGAAGGTCTGAAACGGGAACACAGCCGAGTAGAAGGTAACGCAGAGGAGCACGACGTACCAGTACGAGGGACTCATCTTGAAGAGATCGGCGAAGGCAACCTTGTCCGTCGAACTCGCGTCGCCCATGGCGTAGCGCTGGGTCGCGCGGCTCTCCATCACCCAGTAGATCACCGCACCCAC
>JAOTVO010000056.1 GCA_029863355.1 Candidatus Krumholzibacteriia bacterium | reverse complement strand
TCTGATCTGGTTCGCCGCGAGCGGCCAACAGGAGATGGTGCGGTTGCGCACCGTGCCCCTCCTGGTTGAGAACCTCTCCGATTCGCTCACCATCACCGGGGTGGTTCCCTCCGACATCGAGATCCGCGTGTCGGGAACCAGACGGGCCCTGCTCTCGCTCGGCTTCAAGCGCGTGCACGCCGCGGTCGATCTCTCCGGAGCCCGGCCCGGCCGCCAGCGCATCCCCCTGGGCCCCGGCAACGTGCGCGTCCCGCCGGGCTTCGATCGCCGCAACATCACAGTGATCTCCCCGACAGTCGTCGACCTCCACGTGGAGCGCCTGACGACGCGCCGAGTGCAGGTTGCGCTGTCCACCACCGGAAAGGTGCCGGAGAACCTGATGATGATGGAAGGCGACGTCGGGCTCGCTCCGTCGTGGATCACGATTCGCGGGCCGGCCGCGACCATAGAGCGGATCAGGAGCATTCCCACGCAGACGCTCGATCTCTCTCGTCTCAAGGAGACTACCGAGCGGGAACTCCCGCTCGACTACGACGCCGGCCTCATCTCGTGTGACCCGGACCGCGTGCTTGTGACCCTGCGCCTCCAACGGCGCGGGGAGCGTGTGCTCGCCAACGTCCCGCCTACGGTGCTCGTGGACTCCGAGAAGCTGCAGGCCGAGGTGCTCCCCACGACGGTCTCGCTGACTCTGGAGGGCCCCGCGTCCGTCCTCGACACCCTCTCCTCCGGAGACGTGTCGGTGCTTCTCGATCTCACCGGACGCAGGCCGGCCGAGTACCGGATCGCACCGGAGGTCATCCTGCCCGCCGGCGTGACCCTCACTGGGATCAGCGCCGACACCCTCGTCGTGCGACTGCTCGACCCGGCGGGCGCCCGGAAGGGCAAGCGGTGAGCTCCCCACCGGCGCCGCCGCGAGTGTCCGAGCGCTACCGCACGGCGGTGGTCGCCACCATCGTGATGGTACTCGCCGCCGCCGCGGTCGTGGACCGAGGCCGCACGGGCGTGCTGACGGTTGGGGCTTGCGACGAGGCCGGTGCGACGCCCGGAGAGCGGGTTCCCGCGGGGGCGATTGCCGCGCTCCTCGGGTACGAGACCGGACGGGCCGTGCGACTGGCTTGCGCGGACGGCGACGTGGCCGCCGCCGGCGCGGAACTGGTCGTGGTCCCCGCTCTCGAATTCGCCCGTCTGCGAGCGGACGGCCACGTGGCGTTGTTCGCCGCCCGGGGCCACGCCCCTTCGGACGCGGACCGCGCGGTGCTGGTGGCGCGGCGGGGGGCGTCGGTGGACCCGTCCGAGGTGACGGCCGGCGATGTGGTGTTCCAGTCCGCCGACCAGGTCAACGGCTGTTGGCAACAGCTGCGCTGGCTGGTGGAAAAAGGCGCCGGCCTGCCCGTCGACCCCCGCGGGCTCGTGTTCGCGCCATCGCCCGGGCGCGCCGAGCGCGTGGTGCTCGAGGTGATCCTCGGCGATCGCGCGCTCGGGGCGTGTCGGCTGAGCGATCTGCAGCGGTTGTGGGAAGCGGGCATCGTCCGGCGCGACGAGGTCGCCGTCCTCTTCGACGCGCCCGCCCTACCCGAGTGGATCGTCGCTTGCGGGGGCGCGGACCGGAAACACTTCGAGCGCGTGCTGTCGGGGTTGCCCAGCTCGCTGGAGCGAGCACCCGGCGCCCTCGTGCGCACGCTGCGGGAGCGCGGGGTGGGTGGCTTCGAGCCGGTCGCGCCCGCGGCGCTGGACGCGCTCGACACCCTGGCCGAATTCGCGCGACGCGAGCCCGCGCGCGCCGGAATGCCTTGACACCGCGCGGTGCCGCTTTCTATGTTCAACCCTCGAAACCCGCGCGGCGGGTGAACTTCACGCGCTTCCCAACAAAAAAGACAGCATGAAACTATCCGAACTCTTCAGCGAGGAAAACGTCGTCACCGACCTGGCTCCGCAGGGCAAGGAGGAACTGCTCCACGCCATCATCGCGGACCTCGACGCCAAGGGCCACGTCCACGACAGGGACCAGGCTGAGCGGGACCTCATCGAGCGCGAAAAGGTGATGAGCACGGGCATCGGGAACGGCGTCGCCATTCCTCATGCCTACACGGACGGGGTGGACCGGCTGGTGGCGGGCTTCTACCGCACTCGGGGCGGCGTCGCCTTCGACGCGCTCGACGACCAGGAGGTCAGTCTGTTCTTCATCATCCTCGGTCCCAAGGAGAGCCGGCGGGATCACATCAAGGTGCTTGCCAAGATCTCGCGCCTGTTGAACCACCCCGAGTTTCGCCAGGACCTCATGAACGCGCCCGACGGCGGGGCCGTGATGAGCGTGTTCCGGCGGTTCGGGGACCGCTAGCACCGCTGCGGCAGGGCTGGCACGCTGGCGCCCGCCGCGCGATCGAGGACTCCATGACGCGCCTGCGAGTGCTTCTGCTCCTCCTGTACGTCGTCCTTATCTTCTTCGTATCCTCGCGGCCATACTTGCAGTCGCCCGGACCGGACTTCAAGTTCAAGGACAAGTTCGCGCATGCGGCCGAGTATGCCGTTCTCGGCGCGCTCCTCTTCGGCAACATTCGCTGGATGGTCAGCCGTTCGCGCCTCACCACCTTCCTCTTTCTCTTTGCCATCGGCGTGAGCGTGGCGGCGCTGGACGAGATGTTCCAGGGCTACATCCCGGGGCGGCGCACCGACGTCACCGACTGGCTCGCCGACGCGGTGGGCGTGGCGGTGGGGATCATCTTTCTCATGCAGGTGAGGCCGCGCGGCGCCGCGCTTGCCCGCCGAGGGGGCGAAGCGAAATGAGGTTTTCGCGCCCCCGCGGGACACAAGACATCATCCCCCCCGAGGTCGACACCTGGCGCGCCGTCGAGCGCGTCTTCGAAGAGATTCTCGAGCGGTACGGATACCGCTGGATCCGCACGCCGATCATCGAATCGACGGATCTCTTCGTGCGCGCCGTCGGTGAGGGCTCCGACATCGTCAGCAAGGAGATGTACACGTTCACGGATCGTGGCGGACGGTCCCTCACGCTGCGGCCGGAGAACACCGCGTCGGTGATCCGCGCCTACCTGGAAAACGGAATGCACCGCTGGGGCGGCATCCAGAGGCTCTGCTACGTGGGGCCGATGTTCCGCTACGATCGGCCGCAGGCGGGACGCTACCGCCAGTTCCACCAGGTCGGCGCGGAGGCGGTCGGCAGCGTCAACCCGGCGCTCGACGTGGAGATGATCCAGCTGGTCGTTGAAGCCTTCACCCGCCTCGGTTACTCCGGTGTCGACGTCCGCCTCAACTCCTTGGGTGCGGCTCGATCGCGCGGACCGTACCGGGCCATCCTCCTGGAGGCGCTCGAAGGTCTCGCGTCGAGGATCGACGGCGAGTCGATGGAGCGCTACAGGAAAAACCCCATGCGCGTCTTCGACTCCAAGGAGCACGGGGAAGCGCTCAAGCGCGAGTTGCCGGCCATCTCCGCCCACCTGGCCGCGGAGGACGCGGAGCACTTCGCGCGGGTCAAGGACCTGCTCGCGTCGGCGGGCGTGCGCTTTACGGAGGACCCGTACCTCGTGCGCGGGCTCGACTATTACACGCGGACGGTGTTCGAGGTCTATTATGGAAGCCAGGGGGCGCAGAGCGCCCTTTGTGGCGGCGGTCGCTACGATGACCTGGTCGAGGAGTGCGGCGGGCCACCGACGCCGGCCATCGGGTTCAGCGCCGGCCTGGAGAGGATCGTCTCCGCGCTCGCGACCGAGGTCGAGGGCGCAGCGGGCACGGCCCCGGGGATCCGCTACTACGTGGTCTGTGCCGCGCAGGGCGCCGAGGGTCGCGCGCTCGGCGTGGGGTCTCTGCTGCGCGCGCGCGGCAGCGCCGAGGTGGATCTCTCCGAGCGTTCGCGGAAAAAGCAGCTGCAGGTGGCGGAAAAAAGGGGAGCGCGCATCGCGGTGATCGTCGACGCCGGCGCAGTCGCGCTCACCGTGCGCGACCTGGTGTCGCGCCGCGAGGCCGAGGTGTCGGAGGCGGCGCTGCCGCAATGGCTGGACGACAACGAGGAGAAGGAGGGGGGCGCATGAGCTCGCAAGGCTTCGAACTCCCGTTCGCGCGCTCGCACACCTGCGGCGAGCTAGACGCGGAGCGCGCGGGGGAGACCGTCCGCCTGATGGGATGGGTGGCGCGCGTGCGCGACCTCGGGGGCGTTCGCTTCATCGATCTGCGCGACCGCTACGGATCGGTGCAGCTCGTCGTGGACCCTTCGGATTCTTCCCTCGACGCCATCTCCGGCGGGCTGCGCATGGAGGACGTGGTAGCGGTCGAGGGCGCCGTGCGACCGCGCCCCGCGGAGATGGCCCGTGACGACAAGCCCACCGGCGCCATCGAGGTCTCGGTCGGCCGCATCGTGGTCTTGAACCGATCGGAGGTGCCGCCCTTCACCATCAGCGACGAGGTGAAGGCGAGCGAGGACCTGCGTCTGCGCTACCGCTACCTGGATCTGCGTCGTCGCCCCATGAGGGAGAACATCGAACTGCGCCACCGGGTGATTCTTGCCATCCGCAACTTCCTCGACCGGCGCGGCTTCGTGGAGATCGAGACGCCGATGCTGGTGCGCTGCACCCCGGAGGGCGCCCGCGACTACCTGGTGCCCAGCCGCTTGCACCCCGGGAGCTTCTACGCGCTGCCGCAGAGCCCGCAGCTCTACAAGCAGATCCTCATGGTGGCGGGGTTCGACCGCTACTTCCAGTTGGCACGGTGCATGCGCGACGAGGATCTGCGCGCCGACCGCCAGCCCGAGCACACGCAGATCGACATGGAGATGAGCTTCGTAGAAGAGCGCGACGTGTTCGAGCTGGTGGAGTGTCTGATGCAGGAGATCTTCCGCGTCGGGCGCGGTCTCGAGATTGCGGCACCGTTTCCAGTGCTCTCGTACCGCGAGGCGATCACCCGCTACGGTACCGACAAACCGGACGCCCGGTTCGGCATGGAACTCGTCACGCTCGACGAAATGGTGCGGGGGGCCGAGTTTCGCGTGTTCAAGGAGGCGCTCGCGCGGGGGCAGACCGTGCGCGGTCTCGTCGTGGCGGGTGCTGCCGCCCTGTCGCGCCGCGAGCTCGAGTCCCTCGAGAACGAGGCCAAAACGATGGGGGCGGGTGGCCTGGTTCACCTCAAGCGAGACGGCGCGCGCCTGGCCGGTGGCGTGGCCAAGTTCCTCGGGGAAGCGGTCGAGACCCGCCTCATCGAAGGATGCGCCATCGGCGACGGCGATCTGCTGCTGGCGGTGGTCGGCGATCACGCGAAGGCGTCGGCGATCCTGGGCAGGCTCCGGATCGACCTGGGCCGCGCGCGCGCGCGCGCCGCGCTCGACGCGTTCGCGTTCCTGTGGGTCAACGAGTTCCCGCTGTACGAGCGCGACGAGACGACGGGCGGATACGCGCCCTCGCACCATCTGTTCTCGATGCCGTACGGGGAGGACATCGACTATCTGGAGAGCGACCCCCTTCGCGTGCGTGCGCGCCTCTACGATCTGGTCTGCAACGGCGTGGAGCTGGCGTCGGGCAGCATCCGAATCCACAATCGCCTGCTCCAGGAGCGGGTGATGGCGGTGGCCGGGATCACGCGGGAGGATGCAGAGCGGCGCTTCGGGTTCCTGCTGCGGGCGTTGGAGTACGGGGCGCCACCCCACGGCGGCATCGCGCCGGGCGTCGACCGCATCGCCATGGTTCTGTGCGGAGCCGAGTCGATTCGCGAGGTGATCGCGTTCCCGAAGACGCAGAAGGCGACCTCGCTCATGGACGAGGCGCCGTCCCCGGTCGACCCCGCGCAGCTCGAGGAGCTGCGTATCCGGCTCGAACCGCCGTCGCCCGGGCGCGGTTAGCGTAGTGCCGCGCACGGCGCCAAGTCCGTGCAGCACAACGTGTTCTCGTGATGGCCGGAACGGAGAAACGGCTTGACAGTGCCCGGCACGGTTGCTAACTTTTGCGAAGTTAACCCCTTACAGCGACACTGGAAAGGAGATCCGGGGGTGAGGAACACGGTTCGCTCGTGGTTGGCCGCCGTTTGCTTCGGCGGCGCGGCGCTCGGGTTCGGGTGTGCGCAACTGCCGCCGTGCACGATCTCGCCCGTCGAAATCGAGGAGACGCGCGAGGATGTCAAGGTGTTGCATAAGGACCTCGCAGAGGCCAAGGATCGCGCGCAGAAGCTCAGCGCCGAGCTCGCCGCCAAGAAGGCCGAGCTCGATTCAAAGAAGGACAAGCCGGCCGAGATGCGCGCCAAGCTCAAGGACCTCAAGAAGGGCAGCGGGCGCGACGCCGACGAGGACGAGGACGATAAGGAGACTGCATAGTGACGAGGACGATGAGGCAGCTGGGGATGGTGCTGGGCGTGAGCGCCGCCGTCGCGGCGATGCTCGGGTCCACCGGGTGCAGCCGTTCGAGCGGCCGCCACGTGGACGTGACCGCCGGTGAGTACTACTCGGAGGAGGAGTACGAGGCGCTCACGCGCAAGGAGAAGGAGACCTACTGCGTGGCGTTGGGGCAGGAACTGGGACAGCTCCAGGGCCAGGTGGAGGCCAACAGGGACGAGCTGGAGACGACGCGCCGGCAGATCGAGTCCCTGCGCAACCAGATCGCCCCGGTGGAGAGGGAACTGCTCCGCGTGGAGTCTGACATCCGCGCCCTGTCCAGCGAGATCGCCTACTACGAGTCACTGCCGGCGAGCTGGACCATCAAGTCGGGGGAGTGCCTCTGGATCATCGCGGGGTACGAGGAGATCTACGCCGACCCCATCAAGTGGCCGCGCATCCATCGGGCGAACACGGACAAGATCGACGACCCGGAGTGGATCTACCCAGACACCGTCCTGGTCATCCCCCGCCACTGGCCACGCCAGCACCGGGTGGTGATGGACGAATCGCTCTCGATCATTGCCAGCTACTGGGAGGTTTACGGCAATCCGATGAATTGGACCCGCCTTTTCGAGGCCAACAAAGACGAGGTTTTCGACCCGGATCTTATTCTGCCAGAACAGGTTCTGCAGATACCCCGGTAGCCGCTCTGGTGCCGGGGCCGGTTTTGGCCTATAATTTGATATGGCCATGGGCCGTGGGTATCATGGTGCGCGCATAGTCAAGCCGGATGGCTCTTGGGGGTGCCTTCCTCCAGGAGTCTTGTGCTTTTTCTGAAGGGATTCGCGCGAATCCCTTTCGTGTATTTGTTGCGCGCGGGGTGTGAAGCGTCGTCGACACCCCTGGCCGCGGGGCGGTCGAAGGAGGCCGCCGGAGAGTGAAAACGCGAAAACGAGTGCTGTCTTTCCAGGGTGTAAACCCGGTGATGCTCTTCGGAAGCGGAGAGCGGCACCTGGACGTGGTCGACCGGCATTACCCGGGCGTGGTGGTCGTCCGGGGCGACGATATCATCCTCAGCGGGAGCCGCGAGGCGGTCGACCATCTGACTCGGTTCTTCGGCGAGATCATCGACATCGCCCGAGGTGGCCGCGTCATCAGTGAGCAGGACTTCCAGGCGTTGCTGCGCAAGGGTAACGGCCACCGGGCCGCCGTCGCCGACTACGAGACGCTGGACAAGGAAGTGGTCGTGTCGACGCGTCGCGGGACGCCCATTCGGCCGCGCACGCCCGGCCAGAAGCGCTACGTCGACGCCATTCGCGCCTTGGACGTGGTCTTCGGCATCGGCCCGGCGGGAACGGGCAAGACATACCTGGCCGTGGCCGCCGCGGTGGCGGCGCTCAAGGCGCGCGCCATCGAGCGCATTTTCCTGGTCCGGCCGGTCGTGGAGGCCGGAGAGAGCCTCGGCTTCCTGCCCGGCGACTTTCAGGCCAAGCTCGACCCCTACGTGCGCCCCGTGGTGGACGCGCTGGACGACATGCTCGGCCATGATCGCACGGTGAAGCTGATGGAGAACGGGACCATCGAGATCGCGCCCCTGGCCTACATGCGCGGGCGCACGCTCAACAACGCCCACGTGATCCTCGACGAAGCGCAGAACACGACCGAGATGCAGATGAAGATGTTCCTCACGCGTCTGGGCACGAACGCCAAGGCCATCGTCAACGGAGACGTCACCCAGATCGACCTCGAGCCCCCGACGCGCTCGGGACTGCTCGCTGCCGAACGCATCCTAGCCGGCGTGGACGGAATCGCGTTCGTCTACCTCACCGGCGACGACATCGTGCGTCACCGCCTGGTGCAGCGGATTCTGCACGCGTTCGACCGGCGCGACGAGGGAGAGTGAGCGTATGCCCGCCTGGTTCTGGAAATCCCGGCGCAAGAAGAAATCGCGCAACGAGCGCGCCGAAAAGTACGCGAGTCGATTCTACCTCAGGCGCGGCCTGGGCCGCGGACTCGGTCCGCGCTTCATCCTCGCGGCCCTCTTCGTCGTGGCGGGCACGCTGTTGCTGCCGCCGGCACAGCCGACCAAGGAAATCGATTTCAAGGAAGGCCAGATCGCCGACCGCGACATCATCGCGCCTTTCAACTTCAAGGTCCCGCTCTCCGGGGATGAATTGGAAGTGGCGCGCGCCAAGGCCGCGCTCACGGTTCCGCCCGTCTACCGCCGGATCCGCGACGTCGAACGCGACCTGTCGCGCGATCTCGGCGCGTTGCTGGACACGATAACCACGGTGATCGCGGCAGACACGCTCGACGCCGAGGGCAAGGTGGCGCTGGTGAGCGGGTGGCTGCCCAGCGTCTCTCGCTCTTCGCTGCGCGCCGTGGCCACAGCCAGGACTTTCCGCGACCTGAACCTGGCCGCCCGCGAGTACCAGGCCACGGTCTTTGACCGCGGGCTCATCGACAACGCGTCGCTGATCCGGAGGCACGGGTACCGGGAGATCTCGGTGCTCGACGCCGAGGAGGAGGGGACGCGGCGCGTGCCCGACGTGTACGAGCAGGGGAGGCTCGACCAGGTCATCCGCGAAGACGCGCTCAGCCGTTTCGGCAACAACCGCGACAAGGCGCAGGTGTTCTTCGAGCTGGTGCGCGGGCATCTGCTCCCCAACCTGGTGTTCGACGTCGACGAGACCAACCGCCGCCGCACCGCGTCCACCGCCACGGTGAAGGACTACTTCGAGATCTCCAAGAGCGAGCGCGTCATCGGCAAGCACGACAAGGTCACGCGCGAGCAGGAGCGCATTCTGCGCGCTCTGGAGGAAACCCGTGTGACCCAAGAGGCGAAACATTCCCCGCTGGCGACTTTCGCGCTCTACGTGGGGGAGTCGCTGCGCCTGCTGCTGTTCTGCGTCGTCTTCGGCGGCTATCTGTGGGTGTTCCACCGGAGGGTGTACGAGGAGTTTGCGGAGCTGTTGGCCGTCTTCTCGGTGGTGTTGTTCTACGCCGTGTTCATCGCCGTGGTGGTGCGGTTCGGTCTCAGCCCCTACCTGGTGCCGGTTGCGTTTCTCTCCGTTATGCTCTCGGCGCTGTTCGACTTCCGCACGGGGCTGGTGGCGGCCGTGTTCGGCGCGGCGCTGATTCCTCTGGTGACTTCGTTCCCGCCCGGAGCGAGCTTTGCCGCGTTGCTCGCCGGGGGAGCCGGCGTCATCGGTATCGAGAAGATGCGCGCCCGCAGCCACGTCTATTCGATTTTCCTGCACGTGTCGCTGGCCTACGTCGCCGGCGTCTTCGCGTTCGAGTTGGGCCGGGCGAGCTCCCTGCGCGAGATCGCGACCCAGGCCATGTGGGGCGTGGCCAACGGCATGTTCTCCAGCGCGGCCGTCATGTTCCTCCTGCCCATCTTCGAGCACGTGTTCAATCGCACCTCGCGCTTCACCCTGCTCGAGCTGACCGACCTCAACAAGCCCATCCTCAAGCGGCTGAACATGGAGGCGCACGGGACCTATCACCACTCCATGCTGATCGGAAACCTCGTGGACTCCGCTGCGGAGCTCATCGGAGCGGACGCGCTCAAGGCGCGCGTGATGGCGTACTACCACGACATCGGCAAGATGTTCAAGCCGGAGTACTTCGCCGAGAATCAGAACGGCGGCTTCAACAAGCACGAGAAGATCACGCCGCAGATGAGCGCGCTGATTCTCGTGTCGCACGTGAAGGACGGCGTCGAGTTGGCGCGCGAGGAGAAGCTTCCCGCCGTGGTCATCGACGGCATCCGCGAGCACCACGGCACCAGCGTGATGGCGTACTTCTATCAGAAGGCGCTGGAGACCGACTCGCACTCGAGCGTCAACAAGGACGACTTTCGCTACCCGGGGCCCAAGCCGAAAACGAAAGAGACGGGCCTGCTCATGTGCGCCGACGCCGTGGAGGCGGCGGTGCGGTCCCTCAATGACCCGACGCCCGTGAACATCCGCAACATGGTAACCAAGCTCATCGACGGCAAAGCGAGAGAGGGCGAGCTGGACGACAGCGGGCTGACATTGAGCGACCTCGGCGTGATCAAGGAGCGCTTCATCACTATCCTCACCGGGATCTACCACAAGCGCATCGCGTATCCGGGCCAGGAGGAGGTCACCGCCGACGGCACCGCGGAGCCGGCCCGGGGCGCGCAGAGCAGTGAATCTGTTGCTAAGTCTGTCTGACGAGACGCGGCTGGACTGGCTGGACGCGCCCACGCGCCGCGCGCTCACGGCGATCGCGGCCGGCTTGCAGCCCGAGGGGCGCGCCGTGGGACTGGTCGTGGTCGGAGACGAGGAGATCCGCGCCATCAACCGCGATTTCCGGTCCGTGGACGCCGCGACCGACGTGTTATCCTTCTCCTATCTCGACGAGGGGGAGCCCCTCGAGCCGGGCGATCCGGTGGGCGAGATCTACGTGTCCTTCGAGACTCTGGAGAGGGAAGCGAGGGAACTGAGAGTGGACGTCAAGCAACTGTTCCTGCGCGTGGGTGTGCACGGACTCCTGCACGTGCTGGGATACGACCACGCGGACGACGCCGGGGCGGAGCGCATGGAGCAGGCCGAACGGACCGCGCTGCTCTCGTTCCTCGACGCGGACGACGTGGACAGGCTGTTCTGACCCCGACCCGTCTTCTATGAACCCAGCCATCGACTGGATCGTTTACGCCACCACCGCGCTCATCGTGGGCGTGCTTTCGGGGGCGTACCATGCCCTGGAAGTCATCTCCCTGGGCTGGGCGGGGGAAGGGGACGCGGATGACGAGACCGATCGCGTCGCCGGGTGGTTCTTCTCGGAGCCGGCGCGCAACGGGGCCGCCCTGGTCGCGGCGCGGGCCGCCGCCGCCGCCGCGCTGCTGGTGGTGTCGGTGCGCATCGGCCTGGACTGGTTCGGCGCGTCCGCGGGTGCGCTGGCGCTCTCGGCCTTCGTAGGCGCGTCTTTGCTCCTGCCCGACCTCGTCGCGCGCATGCTCGCGTATCGCGATCCGGCGGGCCTGCTCCATGCCGTGCGGCCGGTGGCCTCAGCGGCGGTCTACGTGTTCCGTCCCGCCACCGCGGTGGTCCGGCGCCTGGCGCTAGCCACGTTTCCGCGCGCCGTCGACTCCACCGCCTTCCGCCTCGCGCCGCTGCGGCAGAAGATCGAGCTGTTCGGACGGCAGAACGGCGAGGAGACCGACGAGGACCAGCTCGTCTCCAGCGTCCTCGAGTTCGGCGAGACCCGCGTGCGCGAGGTGATGGTTCCCCGCATCGACGTCGTCGGCCTGGACGCCGACACGGAGACCGAAGAGGCCGTGCGAACGGTGGTCGAGGCCGGTCACTCGCGCTACCCCGTTTTCGAGGGCGCTCCCGACCGTATCGTCGGGACGCTCCACGCCAAGGATCTGCTGCGCAAGATCTCAGAGGGGGAGGATTGCTCGCTGCGCGAGCTGATGCGCGAGGCGTTCTTCGTCCCCGAGAGCAAGCGCATCGACGAGATGCTCGCCGAGTTCAAGACGCGAAGGCAGCACCTCGCCGTGGTGGTGGACGAGTACGGAGGAACGGCCGGTATCGTTACCCTGGAGGACGTGCTCGAAGAGATCGTGGGCGACATCCAGGACGAGTTCGACACCGAGGAGGCCCTCGTTCAACGCGTCGACGAC
>JAOTVO010000363.1 GCA_029863355.1 Candidatus Krumholzibacteriia bacterium | reverse complement strand
CTCGGTGCGCATGATCTCGAGGAGCGCGGCGGTGATGCCGGCGTCCCCGTGGTCGGCGTACTCGACGAGCGACCACACCGCTTGCTGGCGCACCTCGCTGTCGGAGTCGGTTTTGGCCACACGCACGAGGAACACCGCTACCTCGCTGTCCTCGACGTCGGCGTCATCGACGACGTAGAGCAAGTTCTTGCGCACGTGCGCGCTCTTCGCCCCGGCATAGAACTCCTCGATCTCCGCCATGGTGAGGTCGTCCTTGAGCGAGTACAGAATGTGGAGCTTGATGTCGGTCTCGTCACCGTGCGCATGCAGCGCCTCGAGCCTGGCCTTGCCGTAGGGATCGCCGGCGTCGGCGAGGCGCTTGGCCAGCTTGAGCGCCTCGGCGCGCGCGTCGTCGGCCCACTTGCTCTCGGCGTACTTCTCGAGGTACTCCTCGTAGCACTCGAGGGCCTCCTTGTACGCGCGCTTGGTACGCTGGAACGAGTAGCACTGCCAGTAGGCGGCCGCGGAGACCCACCTGCTCTCCGGGTACGTCTCGAGGAAGCGCGACGCCTCCTCGTAGGCGCGCGTGTAGTCGTCCGAGTAGATCAGGTCGTAGACGCGCTCGTACGCCTCTTGCGCTTCCTTGTCCTTCTCGCCGGCGACGGCGAGCGCGGCCGTGCCCAGGAGAATCGCCAGCCCGATCGTGGCCACTGTCGTCTTCATCTTCAGATGCTCCTCTTCAGGTCGTCTGTGCCGTTTCCGTCGCCGCGACTCTCCGGTTCCGCGCGACACGCGTCGTCTCCCGTTCCGTAGCGCAGCTGCTCGAGGTCGATCTTGAGCAGGACGTCGTGCCGGTCGACCCGGCCGCGGATGAACTCCACCGCTTCCACGTCAGATTCCGACTCCAGGTTGGCGATCTCGCGCAGGATCATCTCGAGATCGCCGACGAGTTTGCGCAGGCGCCGCTGGCGCGGGTCGTCGAGCGCGGCGCGAATGGACGGCGCCTCGGCCAGGAGCGTGCCCGAGCGCTCGCGCTGCGCGGCGAGCTCGGTCGCGTATCCGTCGTCCCCGGCGTCGCTGTTGACCAGAGCCAGCAGCAACAGCTGCGACTTCTCCACGTAGCAGAGCGCCCGCTCACTCGACGATGCGAGCTGCACGTCCGGCGGGGGCGAAGACCGGCCCGGGGGGGTCGGCTCGGGCTCGACGTCCGGGATGCCGGTCCCGCCCCGCTCGGACGTTCTCTTTTCCGCGCCGCCCGCCGGCGTGTCGCCACCGCGCGGCGCGTGCGCGGCGAGTTCACCCGTGTTTTGCGGCGACGAGCCCGGCGCGAAGATCGTGCGCCCGGCGAGCACGCCGATTACCAGGATGGCGGCCGCCGCCGCCACGCGCAGCCCCCAGGTGGCGCGCGCGCCACCTACGCGGCGGCGCCACCACGCCATGGCATGCGTCTCCGGCTCGCCGGCGGGCCGCTCGGCGCGCGCCACGCGCGCCTCCACGCGATCGGCGAAAGCGGCCCAGAAGGCCGCTCCGGGGTCGGGCCGCGCCCGCCGGCGCGTCACGGCCAGCGTCTCGCGCATCTGCGCGAGGGTGTCGGCGCACGCCGGGCATTCGTCCGCGTGGGCCGCGAAGGCGGCGCGCGTTTGTTCGTCGGCCTCGTCGAAGAGCACCGCGACCATCGCGTCGCGCATGGCCTCGCATCGCTTCACGCCGTATCCTCCAGTCCCAGTTCCTCGCGATAGAACGACAGCTCCCCGCGCAGCTTGCGCACGCCGCGGAAGAGCAGGCTCTTGACCGTTCCTTCGGCCACGTCGAGCCCGTCGGCGATGTCCTTGATGGGCATGTCCTGGTAGTGTCGCATCACGAATACCGTGCGCTCCTGGTCCGAGAGCGCGCCCAGCGCGCGCCGCACGTGCGCGTCGATGCGCGCCGCCGCCGCCGCCTCCTCGGGACCCGACGCCGTTTCATCGGCCACCAGGTCGATCAGATCGTCGCCGCCCCCGCCGTCGCTCGCGACCAGGCTCACCACCACCGGGGCCTTGCGCCTTTTGCTATCCAGGTACGCGTTCATCGTGATTCGGTACAGCCACGTGCTCAGTTTCGCGCCGCCCCAAAAGTTGCGGATGCCGCGGTGCGCCTTGACAAAGACCTCCTGCGAGAGGTCCTCGGCGTCGTGGTGGTCGCCCGTGAGGTCGAGTGCGAGGTAGTACACGTCGTGCTGGAACCGCTCGACCATGCGTCGAAACGCGGCGGTGTCGCCACCCTGCATCGCTCGTACGAGCGCCTGCTCATCCTGCATCCGTCGAGCCCTTTCTACTCATTGAGACGCGCCCAGCCGGGCCGAGGTTTACGCCCGCCGCGCAGTTTGACAGGAACGAGGTGGTTCCGGTATCCTACGCGCTGATACCGGGATACATCCCTCCACCCGCTTACCAGGAAGGTGCACGCGATGCTCCGCTCCACTGGCGCCATGGTGGCCGCCCTGGCCGCCGCCGCGCTGGCCGCCGTTGCCGCCGTTGCCCGCGCCGAGACCGTCCGCACGCACACCACCCCGGGACTGGGCGACTACGACGTCCCCTTCTACCCGGGGGGTACCTATCGCGACGACGTCCGCTCGCCCAGCGAGCGCCTGGGCTACCCCCTCGGGTCGTGGCCGACGAGCCATCCCGACATCATACGGTATCTGGAGTACCTCTCGGATACCTTCCCCGAGGCGGCCCTCCACGACTACGGCGAATCCTACGAGGGGCGCCGACTCGTCTACCTGGTG
>JAOTVO010000362.1 GCA_029863355.1 Candidatus Krumholzibacteriia bacterium | reverse complement strand
CATGGGGCTGGTCAGTTTCTCGCTCACCAGGAAGGCCGCCTTGGTGGCGTCGAACAGGTGGCCGTGGTTCGCGTAGTCGGCCACGTAGTAGCGCTCGGCCTCGTCGGCCGTGATCTTCTCGCCCTCCTTCACCGCCCCGACCATGCACTCGATGGAGTCGAACTTGTAGGCGCGGCCCTTCGTGGAGACGATCTCGGTGCCGTAACGGTCGTCGGTGATGGTCATCATGCAATAGGTGCACGGGTCGCTCCCGTACTCGATGGGCTGCGGCGACTTGCTGCAAGCGGAGAACACGAGCGCCAGCGCCAGCGCGGCGGGGACGGCGACCGCGCTGTGCGCGTGCCGCCGCCGTCCGCGTCCGCCCCAGAGCTCGCGCAGCGCCGTCAACCCGGCGAGCGCCACGGCGAGCATCGCCGCCACGCCGCCCAGGCCCGGCCACGCCGTGGTGCGAAAGTTGAGGAGCTGCTTGGTGCCGAACAGGGGCGGTTGGTAAGACATCCCCGGCACCTTGATGGCCGCGTTGGGGTCGAGGTCGTGGCCGTAGTCGTACTCCCACTTGTAGAAGTCCGCCATGCCCACCGCGGAGAGCAGCACGGCCACCACCACCCACGCCACCAGGAGCGCCTTCTTGCGCAAGAGCGCCACCAGCGCGGCGGAGGCGATGAGCAAGCCGGCGATGTACTTCATGTAGCGCAGTTCGGGAATGGCGTCGGGCTCGATCGCCTTCATGCCGATGTAATGGTTGAGCCCGTTGATGTTCTGCAGATCGTGGGGCTCGGCGCCGGTGATCTCGTCCACCCAGATGTGGATACCGAGGCCCTGGGGGTACTGGGGGGCCTCGAGGCGGATCTGCCAGAGGGGGAAGAAGTAAACGCCGGCGAAGAGCGCGGCGACGATGTACATGGTAATGGAAGAAAACCGCGACATAGAGAAAACCCTCTGTTACCTGCGGATATGAGTGCACACCCGCTGCGGAGTATTCCGAAGGGGGGAGGCGGAGCCTCCCCCTTCGGTGTTTAGCCTCTCGCGTTCCAAGAGAGCTTGCCGTCCGCGCCCTTGTCGGACACGCGGACCCAACCCGACATCTCCTGGTGCAGCGCGGAGCAGAAGTCCGTGCAGTAGAACGGGAATACGCCGATGCGGTTGGGCTCCCAGCGCAGCGTGCGCGTCTGGCCCGGCATGACCAGGAGCTCGGCGTTCTGCGCGCCCAGTACGGCGAAGCCGTGCGGCACGTCCCAATCCTGCTCGAGGTTGGTCACGTGGAAGTACACCACGTCGCCCATCTTGATGCCCTCGATGTTGTCGGGCATGAAGTGGGTACGGATCGTGGACATGTACACGTGCACCTCGTTGCCCTGGCGCACGGCCCGCGCCTCGGTCTCCGACTTGATGCCGTGGGGATGCTTGTTCGACGTCAGCTCGAAGAACTTCTTGGAGTTGGGCATGAGGATGTCCGCGGGCAGGGCCTGCGCGTAGTGCGGCTCGCCCACGGTCGGGAAATCGAGCAGCAGCTCCATCTTGTTGCCCGAGATGTCGATGAGCTGGGCCGAGTGGCAGAGCTCGGGGCCGGTGGGCAGGTAGCGGTCCTTGGTGACCTTGTTGAGCGCCACCAGGTACTTGCCCCACGGCTTGGCCGAGTCGCCGCCGGGGATCATCAGGTGACCGATGGAGTAGTACGCGGGGATACGGTCGACCACTTCCCACGTGCCTATCTTCCACTTGACGACCTCCGAAGAGATAAAGGCCGAGGTGTAGGCGTAGCCCTTGCCGTCGAACTCCGTGTGCAACGGGCCCAGGCCGGGGTTCTGCACCTCGCCCGCCATCACCGCTTCGTACTTGAGCACGGGGATGCCGTCCTCGTCGCCCTCGAACTCCTTGGCCTCGATGGCGGCCAGCATCTTGGTGAACGAGTGCACGGGGATCACCGCGGCCAGCTTGCCGCCCGCGGCGATGTACTCGCCGGTGGGATCCACGTCGACACCGTGCGGCGACTTGGGCGTGGGCAGGTAGTAGATGAGCCCCGGGCAGTCGCGCGGGTCGAGCACCTTGACACTCTCGAACACTTCGGACTTGGCCACGTGCGTCTCGTGGTCCATGTGGTTGCGGTAGTAGCGCGCGGGCCAGTCCTTGGCCTTGCCCTGCGCCACGTACTCCTCCGCCTTCTTCCAGTTGACGGCGGCGATGTAGTCCTTGTCCTTACGCGACGCGTTGACCTCCAGCAGCGTGCTGGCCAGCTCGGTGTTGTACGTCGTGAAGAAGCTCCAGCCGTGCGACTTGCCCTTGCCGGAGTGCGAGAGGTCGTAGTGGAAGCCGGGGACGAGGATCTGGAAGGCGATGTTCATGCGCCCGCTCGTCGGGTCCACCTTGATGAAGGAGATGGTGCCCTTGAAGTTTTGCGCGAAGGAGCTGATGGGCACGTCCTGCTGCGGAATGGGCACGCTGAAGCGCGTGGACGCCACCGTGTACTCCGTATTCATGGTGACGAACGGGGAGGCGTGGTTGCCGCCCGAGTTGGGAATCTCGATGATCTCGTCCGTCTCGAACGTGCTGAGGTCGAGGCGGGCGATGCGCGTGGTGTTGTTGCCGTTGATGAAGAGCCAGCGCCCGTCGGGCACGCCCGCCGTCTGCGACAGCTCGGGGTGGTGCGAGTCGTCCCACGGCACGAAACCGTACGACGTCATCAGCATGGGCTTGGTCTCTTCCGTGTAGCCGTAGCCGTTCTCCGCGTTCTGCGCGAACACGGGGATAATGCGG
>JAOTVO010000054.1 GCA_029863355.1 Candidatus Krumholzibacteriia bacterium | reverse complement strand
CATCAGATCGGAGACGTAGTTCGACATCGTGAGTTCCCTTCTCCTTTCAGACGCCCATGACTGGCGCCAGGTCGGACCCTTGTGCTTTGTGGAGTAATTAAAGCAGCCGCCAGCGACCCGCCCCGAAGGGAGGCCGCCGGCTACCCCGTAATGATAATCGACTAAACGGTCCTGTCAACCGTTTTCGGCGTCCCGGTTGGGGTGCTAAGCCATTCTTTTACAGCTTGTTACGGGGCGCGGCTGGCCCACCGAACGGCGAAAACTGAGTTCTGGACCAGGTTTTCCGCAATCGGGTTTACAACCGCCCCCGCGATGAGGCATCATGGACCGGCGCGCCGGGCTCGGCGCGCCTTCGTTGCACCAACCGTGAGGATCGAGAGGAGCCACGCCATGCGCTACGACAGGGGCGTTGCGGGTCTCGCCGTCGCCGTGCTCGTCATCGCCGCGGCGTCGGCGTTCGCCGCCGAGACGCTTCAGCCCGAGGACATCGTCAACACGCGCTACGCCACTTCGGCCAAGCTGAGTCCCGACGGCAAGTGGGTCGCGTACACGGTTTCCGTTCCCCGAGCGCCCGACGAGAAGGCGGGAGGTCGCTACGCGGAGCTGCACGTCGTCTCCACCGCGAGCGGCCAGAGCCGTCCCTTCGTCGCGGGCAAGGTGAACGTGAGCGCGCCCGCCTGGAGCCCCGACGGCACGCGCATCGGTTTCCTCACCAAGCGCGGAGAGAAGGCCAAGACGCAGGTGTGGGCGATCGCCGTGGACGGCGGCGAGGCCGTCCAGTTGTCGCGCGCCGGCGCGTCGGTGAGTGCCTTCGCCTGGCATCCCTCGGGCCAGCGCCTCTTCTACATCGCCACCGCCGCGAAGAGCAAGCGCGACAAGAAGCTCGACGACCTCGGCTACGGCTTCACGTTCTTCGAGGAGAAGCTCGAGCACCGCAACCTCTACGCGCTGGACCTCGCCGTCGACAACGCGGAGCCCGAACAGCTCACCTCGGGGCTCACCGTGTGGGCAGTCGAGGTGAGCCCCGACGGGCGCACGCTGGCCCTCGCCGCTTCCGACGAGAATCTCGTCGACCACAGCTACCTGTTCAAACGCATCCACATTCTCGACCGTGAGACGGGCGAGCTCGGTGCGTTCTCGAACAACCCAGGCAAGCTGGGCGACTTTGCCTTCAGCCCCGACGGCAAGCGCATCGTCTACACCGCCGCTCTCACCCGCGGTGACCACGCGGCGAGCCAGGTGTTCGTGCAGGACCTCGACGGCGGCGAGGCGCGCAACCTCACCGAGCCCGCCTTTCGCGGGCACGTCGAATGGGCGGGATGGAAGGACACGGGGACGGTGGTCTATCGAGCCAGCGAGGGCGTGTGGACTACGCTGAGTACGGTGGCGGCGAAGGGCGGCGAGCGCCGCGTGGTGCTCGACGGCAAGGCGCTGGGCTTCGGGTTAGGCGACCCCTCCTGCACACGTGGAATGCGCGAGACTGCATTCGTTGCCGCCGCTCCGGACATGCCCAACGAGGTCTTCTTCCGGAAGGGCAACGAGAAGCCGCGGCGTTTGACGACGCTCAACCCGTGGCTGGCGGAGCGCGCGCTCGGCCGCTGCGAGACGATCACCTACGCCGCGCGCGACGGCTACGAGGTCGAGGGGCTCCTCTACTACCCGGTCGGCTACGAGGAGGGCCGGCGTTATCCGCTGGTCGTCGACGTCCACGGCGGGCCCGAGTCCCACTACGCGTACGGGTGGCGCACGTCGTACGCGCGTCCCGTCGAGGTGCTCGCCGGCCGCGGCTACGTGGTGTTCCTCCCGAACTACCGCTCCAGCACGGGCTACGGCCTCGAGCACACCAAGTGGCACTTGGGAGATGCCGCCGGCGTGGAGTTCGACGACGTCGCCGACGGCATCGAGCACCTCGTCGCCATCGGGCTGGCCGACGGCGAGCGCGTGGGCCTGGGGGGCGGCTCTTACGGCGGCTTCGCCGCGGCGTGGTTCGCCACCTACTACACCGACCTGGTCAAGGCCGTGGTCATGTTCGTCGGGATCAGCGATCTCATCAGCAAGCGGGGCACCACCGACATCCCCTACGAGGAGCTCTATGTGCACTCGGGCGACAAGCTCGAGGAGGCGTGGCAGAAGAGCCTCGAGCGCAGCCCCATCTACCACGCCCACAAGAGTAAGACGGCGACGCTGATCATCGGCGGAAGCGCCGACACCCGCGTGCATCCATCGCAGAGCCTGGAGCTCTTCCGGCGCATGAAGATGAACGACCACCCGGCCGTGCGCCTGGTCCAGTACCCCGGCGAGGGCCACGGCAACCGCAAGATGCCCGGGCGGCGCGACGTGCTCTACCGCACGCTGCAGTGGTACGACTGGTTCGTCAAGGACGCGCGTCCGCTGGACGGCGGCATGCCCGACGCGGACCTGAGCGACCAGTATCCGCTGGAGCTGCCCAAGGACGAGGAGAAAGCGGAAGAAGAGTCGAAGGACACGGCACTGCAGTAGGATTCTATTAGCGGGTCGTTTGCGCTTCTCCGCGCCGCCTTCTACTCCGCCTGCATCTCCGCGGCGACCCGTTCCACCTCGCGCCACACCCGGCTCAGGTTCAACCAACCGATCTTCTCGATGTCCGGCTCCGTGTAGCCGCGCGCGAGCAGCTCGGCGACGAGGTTCGGGTACATGGAGACATCCTTGAGGCCCTCGGGCAGCGAGTCTCCCACGCCCTCGAAATCGGAGCCGAAGCCCACGTGGTCGATGCCGGCCAGCTCCACCACGAGATCGATGTGGTCGGCCACGTCGGCGACCTTCGCGTACGGGAAGGGGTTCGCCTCGCGGTAGCGCTCGGCGAAGGCCTTTGCCTCCTCGGAGCCCCTGAACGCCCCGTGCTCGTCCATGTAATGCGTGCGCTCCCGGTCGTACGCTTCGTACCACTCGTTGGCCACCCGCGTGAGGAAGGTGGAGCCGAAGTTGATCAATACGACGCCCCCGTTCTCCCCCACCGTCTGGATCATGTCGTCGTCCAGGTTGCGCTCGAAGCCCGGCGTGAAGCGGCGGCAGGAAGAGTGCGAGGCGATCACCGGCGCGCGCACGAGTGCCATCACCTGCCAGAACGCGTCGTCGGAGACGTGGGAGATATCCACCATCACGCCCATTCGGTTCATCGCGCCGACCAGCTCGCGCCCGAAGTCGCTCAGGCCGTGCCACGTGCGCGTGCTGTCGTACGACGAGTCGCAGATATGGTTGTCCGTGGCGTGCGTCAGCGTGATGTAGCGGATGCCGCGTCCGTAGAAGTGCGCGAGCTTGGACAGGTCGCCTTCGATCGGCGAGCCGTTCTCCAGGCCCATGCATAGCGAGACGACGCCGCGGCGGAAGCCCGCCTCGACCTCGTCGGGCGAGCGCGCCATAGCAAACCGGTTGGGGTGGGCGCGGGCGATGGCCTCGACTTCGTCGATGAGCGAGTCGGCCAGGACCGCGGCGGTCCCCTCCGCCTCGCGCTCGGAGGGCACGAAGATGGACATGAAGGGTGCGTCCAGGCCGCCGGCTTTCGCGCGCTCGTAGTCGAAGTCACCCGATTCGGTGCGTACCGACACGTCTACCCATTTCTCGCGCAGCCGGTAGGGCACGTCCACGTGCCCGTCGGCGATGATCATGCCTCTGGCGAGACGGGTGGCGCGCTCCTGCGCGGTCGGCGGCGCGGGCGCGCAGCCGGCGGTGACGAGCACGGCGACACAGGCGCAGCACAGCTTTGCGGGGCGCATTGCAAGATGGTAGCGCCCGGCGGCGGCGGATTGCAAGCGCCTCGGCGAGCTAGCCGGCCAGGGCCCGCCACACCTGCGCGACCAGGAAGCAGGCGACCAGGCCGATCACCAGGGGCAGCAGTGCGGCCACCGTGGTCCACCTGCGCGAGTGCGTCTCCTTCCAGATGGTGAAGATGGTGGTGCTGCACGGGTTGTGCATGAGACTGAAGAGCATGAGGTTCACGGCGGTCAACAGCGTCCAGCCGCCCGCGTGCAGGAGGCGCGCCGTGTCGGAGACCGTCTCCGCTTCGAACATCACGCCCGCGCCGGAGCCCATGCCCGCGATCCCCGCGGTCGTCACGGTGAGCATGAGCACGGTGGGGATCACGATCTCGTTGGCGGGGATGGCGACGATGTAGGCGAGCAGGATCACGCCGTTCAGTCCCAGCACGAACCCCGCGGGGTCGAGGGCACGGGTGGCGTGGTCGGCCAGGCTGGCCCCCGCCACGTCGATGTTGCCGACGAGCCAGATCAGCGCGCCTGCCGGCACTGCGAACATGACGGCCCGCCACAGCACGAAAATGGTGCGGTCGAGCAGCGACGTGTACAGCGTGCGCCAGAACCGGGGCGGCCGATACGGCGGTAGCTCGAGGCTGAAACTGGAGGGCTCGCCCCTGAGGAAGGTGCGCGAGAGGAACCAGGACACCACGAAGGTCAGGGTCACGCCCAGGAGTGCGACCGCCACCACCGCGCCCGCCGAGACCAGCCCGGCCAGGTGCGCGGGCACCAGCGCTCCCACGAAGATTGCGGCGATCAATATCTGCGTGGGCCAGCGCCCGTTACAGAGCGAGAAGTTGTTGGTAATGATCGCGATGAGTCGCTCACGCGGGCTGTCGATGATGCGCGTGGCCACCACGCCGGCCGCGTTGCATCCGAAGCCCATGCTCATCGTGAGCGCCTGCTTACCGTGCGCCCCGGCGCGCTTGAACAAACCGTCGAGGTTGAAGGACACGCGCGCGAGGTAGCCGAAGTCCTCGAGCAGCGTGAAAAGCGGAAAGAAGATCGCCATGGGCGGAAGCATCACGGCTATCACCCACGCCGTGGCCAGGTACACGCCGTCGAAGAGGAAGCCGGAGAGCCACCACGGCATGCCCAGCATCTCGCCCAGCGCGTGTAGCGCGGGTTGTGCGCGCTCGATCAACAGCGCGGCCAGGGCCGAGGAGGGGACGTTGGCGCCGGCGACGGTGATCCAGAAGACGACCACGAGGATGGCGAGCATCATCGGGAAGCCCCACACGCGGCTGGTCACGATGTCGTCGATCATGCGATCCAGATCGAAGCGCGGCTTCTCACCCGAGAGGATCGTGGCGCGGTCGGCCAACCGCGCGGCCTCCGCGTAGAGCTCCTCGGTGAGGGCGTCGGCAAATCGCTCGCCCACTTCCCAGCGCAACTCCCCCACTTTCGTCGCTATACGCTCGGCCGCCCCGGCGGTGCGGGCCGGGACCGCCGTCGCGCTGCCAGCGCCGCCGGCCACGGCGGCGGCGTGATCGCTGAGATCGCTGAGATCGCCGCCGCGCAGCGCCGCCTCGATGGTCCGGTCGCCGTCCAAGAGTCGCGCGGCGACCCACCGCGCGTTGGAAAGCCCGGGCATCGCCGCCTCGATCTCCTGCGCCAGCGCGGAGACGGTGCGGTCGGCGGCTCCGGCCCGCTTGGGGAGGCGGCGCGGCCGGCAGACGATTTCGCCCTTCGCCACGCCGGCGACCGCCTCCAACAAGCCGTCGATCCCCTGGCCGCTGCGCGCGACTGTGGGCACGACGGGAACCCCGAGGTCTCGCGCCAGCCGGCGCTCGTCCACCGTTCGCCCGTGCCGCGCCGCCTCGTCGACGAGATTGAGACACACCACGGCGCGGTCGGTGATCTCCAGCACCTGAAGCACCAGGTTCAAGTTGCGCTCGAGGTGGTTGGCGTCGACCACGATCACGGTGACATCGGGTTGGGCAAAGAGCAGGAAGTCGCGCGCGATCTCTTCGTCGACGGTCGTCGTGAGCAGCGAATACGTACCCGGCAGGTCGACCAGCTTGTAGCGATGCTCGCCCAGCGCGAACCCGCCCTCGGCGCGCGCCACGGTCTTGCCCGGCCAGTTGCCCGTGTGCTGGCGCAGCCCCGTGATGGCGTTGAACACGGTGCTCTTGCCCGTGTTGGGGTTGCCGGCGAGCGCCACGACGAAGTCGAACTTGTCCATCTTGACGCCCAGCCGGACGAGGTTGCCGGCGTGATGCGCGGGACACGTATCGCACGCGCGCGGAGGACAATCACTCATTGCTCGCAGCCTCCCGTGCCTGCACGGTTCGTACGACCGCGGCCTGCTCCTGGCGCAGCGCGACCACCGTGCCGCGCACGCGATAGGCGCGCAATCCGCCCGTGAGACCGTGCCGCTCGAAGGTGACGCGCGTGCCGCGCACGATGCCCAGATCCATCAGGCGCCGCCGCTCGAGCCCGCGACAGGCGGGGCTGATGCCGGTGACCACGGCCGACTCGCCCGGCGCCAGCGCGTCCAGGGTCTCGCGGGTCTCGGCCAGCCGCGGCGGCTCGGCCGGTAGCGCCGGGCGCACGGAGACGTTGGCGGCGATCATGGGTGCGAGCACGAATTTGCGGCCGTCCCCCTCGAAGACGATGCGCGCGTCGGTGCGCGCGGCGACGCGCAGGTCCATCCCGAGATAGATACCGAGGGCCACGAGCTGCGCGTACACGACCGCCGGCTCATCCTCGATGTGCACCACGCGGCCCGCGTCGCCCGGCTGGAGTCCCTCCAGCGGCACTACGTCGCGCTCCGGCACTTCACCGTCCGCGGTGGGAATGGGGTCGCCGTGAGGGTCGAAGCGCGGATGACCGAGGCGCTCTTCGAGGGCAGCGGCTTGCGCCGGGGTGATGCGATGCTCGCGCTGCTCGGCCAGGCGGTGCCACTCGGCCGGATCGACGCCCGTCTCGTCGGCGAGGTAGCGCTCCCACAGCCGGTGCGCGCGCACGATCTGGAGCGCGTTGCGCCTGCCTTCCTCGGTGAGCAGGACGCGGCCGTCGGCCACGCGCGCCAGGTCCATGCGCTCCATGCGCGCGACCAGCGAGAGCGCCTTGGCGCGGGACAGCTCCAGAGTGCCGGCGAGGCTGGCGAGCGTGGCGGTATCGCCGTGGTCCTCGTGGTGGAACACGTGTTTGAGCGCGTCCTCCAGCATGACCCGCCCGGAGAGACGGTGTTCGCGGCGGAGCCGCCACAGCAGGCCGTGGCGCGGCCACAGGAGCACTGCGGCGAGCGCCGAGGTCAGCGCGAACATCAGAAGATTCAAGATCGGGCTCGACACACCTCTGTCCTCCGGTTGCGTCTCGTCTCTAAGCCGTGACGAGGATCTCCTGGGCGGCGGCACGCCCCACGATTCGCTCGCGGCCATCCACCCGCACCACGAAAGGCCCGTTGTATGGTTCCACGCGCAATACTTCGAGCTCCTTCCCCGGGTACAGAGCCAAGTCCCCCAGGTAGCGCAGGAGCTCCGGATCGCGGTCGTCCACTTCCACCACGCGGACCCTGTCCCCGGCCGGAACCTCGGCGAGCGAGCGCGCCTCCACGCGGGAGAGCGAGCCGTCGCGTGCGGGAATGGGGGCCCCGTGCGGGTCGAAGGCGGGGTGGCCCAGCGCCTCGCTGATGCGCTCCTCGAGCTCCTCGGAGAGCACGTGCTCGAGCTTCTCCGCCTCCGCATGGACGCGATCCCACGGCACCCCGAGGGCCTCCGACAGATAGAGCTCGACCAGGCGGTGGTGGCGGACGACCTCGAGGGCCGTCTTCTCGCCGACCGTCGTGAGCCGGACCCCTTGATAGGGGGCATGCGTCACGAGCTTCAGGCGGGCGAGCTTCTTCACCATCGCCGTCACCGACGGCGCGGCGATGCCCATGCGGCGAGCGATCGCGGAAGTCGTTGCTTTGTCTTGCCTTTCCAGGATCTCATAGATCGCCTTGAGGTAGTTCTGCATCGCTTCGCTGAGGATCACGGCCCGGCCTCCAGGTTTAGACATAGCTAATAATAAAGCTAAGCAAGCCTTATTCCAGCGTCAAGGACGTAATGCAACCTTTATCGCCCTGGGTGCGTCCCATGAGTATCGACGCCCGCAACCGCCGCCCCACCCGGCCCCGCGGGCCGAGGAGCATTCGCAATGCCAATGAGACACCGCGACCTGGGCCCCGCCATCCTCGCCAGCGCCCTTCTGGGGTGGACCAGCATCGCCGCGCCGGCGGAGGCAGGCAGCCCCGAGTCCAGCCCTTCACTCAGCGTCCCGGACCCCACCGCCTTCGCGCCGAACACGACGCTGGAGTTCCACGTCCCCTCGTGCGACGACCGGATTCGCGTCGACGGGCGCCTGGAAGAGAGCGCGTGGCGGACGGCCGTGCGGCTGGAGAACTTCGTCGAGGTCGACCCCGGCGACAACGTCGAGCCCGGCGCCGAGACCGAGGTCTATGTCACCTACGACGTGGACAACGTCTACTTCGGCTTCGTCTGCCACGACGAGGATCCCGCGAAGATTCGCGCCACCGTCACCGACCGCGACAACATCTACCGCGACGACATGATCGGCGTGATGCTGGACACCTTCCGTGACCAGCAGAACGCGTACGAGTTCTTCGTCAACCCCTACGGCATCCAGGCCGACCTGCGCCGCACCCGCAACAACGAGGACGACTCCTACGACACAGTGTGGTACTCCGGCGGCCACCTCAACGGGCGGGGCTGGACCGCCGAGATGGCCATCCCCTTCCGTTCGATTCGCTTCCCCGACGCCGAAAGTCAGACCTGGGGCATACACGTCCTGCGCATCCGCCCCCGCGACAGCCGCGAGCAGATGTCGTGGGCGCCCATCTCGCGCGACGAGAGCTGCCTCTTTTGCCAGGCGGGGAGCATGAACGGGATGGTCGGCGTGAACCAGGGCGAGAATCTCGAGGTGCTCCCCTACGCCATCGCCAGCCAGTCCAGCACCCTCGAGGGGGAAGACGACGCGTCGTTCGACTGGACGAAAGACAAGGCCACCGGCGACGCCGGCGTGGGGCTGAAATACGGGATCACCCCCAACTACACGCTCGACGCCACCTACAACCCGGACTTCAGCCAGATCGAGTCCGACGCTTCGCAGATCGACGCCAACCAGACCTTCGCGCTCTTCTTCCCGGAGAAGCGACCGTTCTTCCTCGAGGGCGCCGACATGTTCAACACCAAGATCAGAGGTCTCTACACGCGCTCGATCAACGATCCGCGAGCCGCGGGCAAGATCACCGGCAAGCAGGGTGCCAGCACCATCGGCGTCATCTCCGCCCTGGACGAGCGCTCGCCCTATATCGTGCCCTTCGAGGAACAGAGTGAGTTCGTCGAGGGCGGCAAGTCCTACTCCACTGTCGTGCGCGGCAAGCGCGACGTGCTCGAGGAGTCGTTCGTGGGCGCGCTCGTAACCGACCGGCGCATGACCGACGGCAACGGGTCGAATACCACCTACGGTATCGACACGCACATACGCCTGTCCGAGATCTACGGCTTCGAGGCGCAGGTGCTGGGCAGCTACACGCGCGAGCGCGACGACACCACCCTCTCCGCCGACTTCGAAGACATCCGCTTCGGCAAGGAGAAGCAGTACACCTCCCATTTCGATGGCGAGACGTTCGGCGGCTACGCCACGTCCTTGAGCCTCGAGCGCAGCGCCCGCCACTACAACTTCTGGGCCTGGTACGACGACTTCTCGCCCACCTTCCGCGCGGAGAATGGCTTCGTCACGGCCAACAACTACCGCGCGGGTGGGATCTGGAACGGCTACACCTTCTACATGGACGAGAACCCCGTGATCGACCGGGTGGAGCCCCAGCTCGAGGCGGGACAGAAGTACAACCACGACGGCCTCTTCAAGGACGAGTGGCTCTCGCCGTCCGTGTGGCTCCGCCTCAAGAAGCAGACGCAGATATGGACCGGCTACCTGTGGAGCTCCGAGCGCTTCGCCGGATCGCACATCGAGGGCATCCGGCGCTGGAGCGGAAACGTCAACAGCAACTTCAGCCAGCTGATGACGGCGGGATTCTACTGGTCGCTGGGGCAGTCCATCGTCCGCGACCGCGACGACCCCCGCCTGGGCAACCAGCGCACGTTCGAGGCGTGGACCACGCTCAAGCCGCTCTCCCAGCTGCAGCTCGACCTGACCTACACGTCGTTCAGTCTCGACGAGCTCGAGAGCCGCGAGGAGATCTACGACGTCTTCATCACGCGCGCGCGGCTCCAGTACCAGTTCAGCAAGAGCCTGTTTCTGCGCCTGATCGGCGAGTACGTCGACGCGGACAACTTCGCCACGCTCGATCCCCTGCTCTCCTACAAGATCAACCCCTTCACCGTGTTCTTCATCGGCTCGTCCCACACGTGGCAGAACATCCAGGACGATCCCGACACGCCCGGTGTGGAGGTGGTCGATCCCCACTACCGGCAGACCGACCGTATCTTCTTCATGAAGTTCCAGTACCTCTTCCGCGTCTGACCGCGACGGCGGGGTTTCATCGCGCGCTCGAAAAAGGACGGCGTGTGGACCTCTCCGCGCAGGACGTGACCGAGCTCGTGGCCGGGCGCCTCTACGTCAACATCCACACCGAGCAATACCTCACCGGCGAGATACGGGGGAACTTCATGGAACAGATCGTTCCCGTGGAGGAGACCACCTGGGGAAGTATCAAGGCGCTCTTCGCGCTGGAGTGACCCGTTCTAGCGCGTGCTCACCCAGACCGTTTGGCTGCGTGGGATTCATAGACGATCCGTCTTGACAGTTTATAGTCCCTGCCCCACGGGTCGGGGACCTCCAGTTGCAGGATCGGCAACCGTCTGCACGGTAAACGGTTGTAAAGTTCAGCATAGACGCTATGTTCAGAGATTACGATATTACTTTCGTTAACCCGTGCTTTCTGGTATAATAATTCGCACATTCCCTTTATCCGCATCTCGCCCACGACCATGCAACGCGTCTCCTTGCGAGACGTCGCCGCACCAACACCGGCAATTCACAAGGGAGGATTTGTAGGGTTTCGGAAACGCATTCAGTTTGAAACCTCAGGAGGCTTGTCATGTCTTCCTGGCGCACGGCACCGCGCTTTCAGACTATGTTTTTCATTCTCGCTGTTCTGCTCCTCAATCCGTTCCTCGCTTCCGCACAAACCATCGTCGCTATCATCGATACGGGAGTCAATGAACTCCACCCCGACCTGACTGGTCAAGTCACGGGTGGCTTTGACTTTGTCGACAACGACGGGCTAGCCGATGACCGCGTCGGGCACGGCACCGAGCTGGCGGGAGTCGTGGCGGCCAACGGAGCGATCCAGGGCGTTTGCATAACGTGCCAGGTGATGCCGCTCAAGGTAACCGACCACACGCTCGCTGACCAGGATCTGATAGCGCAGGCCATCACCTACGCGGTCGCCAACGGTGCGCAAGTAGTCTTGATAGGGGTTGGAGCGATTGGCAACTACTCGGCGGTAGCGACTGCCATAGCCACGGCGGAGGCCGCTGGCATAGTAGTAATCGCGCCGGCGGGCTCGGAGGAGCTCGCCCACACTCTCTACCCCGCGGCCCTTCCTACGGTGGTTTCGGTGGTCGGCGTCGACAGCAGTGGCGTCTTTCTTAGGATGAGCAACACGAGCGGCCGGGAGACAGTCGCGGCCATCGGCAAAAACGTAGAGACAACGGGGCTGTTGGGTTTCTCGGTGCCGCGCACGGGCAGTTCGATTGCGGCCGCGTTCGTTGCCGGGATCGCGGGGAGGTTACTGGGCGCTGAGCCTGGGCTGACCCCGGTCCAAGTCAGACAGATTCTCAAACACGGAGTGGATCCCGTTCCCATACCTCGCTGGTACGATTACTTCGATTACGGGATTGCCAACATCGATTCCGCGTTGGCGCGGGCCTCCGCGACCTTCAAGGACGTTGCAGTCAAACGGCTGTCGGTGTTTCCCAATAGCCCGCTCACAGGCCAGTCTCACTTTGTCAGGGTAGAGATCTCCAATATGGGCAACGTCACATCGGACTCTGTTTTCCTAGACGTTACACACAACGGGTTGCCTGTCGGTAGCACTGTTGAGCTCGCCCCCTTGGACGCAGGAGAAACCGTGTTGGCCGATGTGAATCTACCGACGGTCTTTGCTCCGTCGACGGTGGACGTGTCGGCCACCGTGCAGACTCAAGCCGCTGAGAACAGGACGGCAAACAACACATTACTCGTTTCTGTCGTATATACTGGCGTCGCGGTTCACGACGTCGACATGATTGTGGGAGAGATATCCGAGCCGGTGATTGAGGCTGCGAACATTCACGTTCCCATCAAACTCCGAAATCGGGGCAATCAAGGCGAGACAGTCACGGTGACAGCGTATATGGACGATATCCCATTTTCC
>JAOTVO010000053.1 GCA_029863355.1 Candidatus Krumholzibacteriia bacterium | reverse complement strand
CCTCGACACCGAGCCGACCTCCGCGCGCACCCTCACGAAATAGACCCCACTGGCCACGCGCCGGCCCGCGTCGTCCCGGCCATCCCACTCCAGACGGTTGGTACCGAACTCATACCCACGGTGCTCCAGCCGCCGAACCGCACGCCCCGCCGCGTCGAACACCGTGACCTCCGCCTCCATCGCTTCCGGCAGATCGAACGCGATCGTCGCCGCCGTCCCGAAGGGATTGGGATAGGCACGGAGCGCAAGGGGCGCGGGCGTGGCGTCGTGCACCGCCACCTCGGTTTCGCGCAGGAATCCGGCGCCGAGGATTTCCACGTCGTCCAAACCTGGGGTCACACCGATGACGAGCGTGTCGAGAACGGTGACCCGCCGGATTCCGTCCGTCGTGTACTGCGCGACTTCCACCGGCGCGGTGGGGTCGGAGATGCCCACTACTGAGAGGACCGGGCTGCTGTAACCGCTCGCGAAGAGGTAGTCGCCGCTCTGTGTCAGATAGTCGGGGCTTCCCGGCAACGATAGCTGCGCCACCGGCGTGGGCGTGTCGGGCCGCACCACGGAGAGGACGGTCAATCCGGAGTCCGGATCGAGGACGAACGCGTAGGGACCGGAGAGCACCACGTCGGCCACACCCGAACCCTGTCCCCAAACCGCGATGACCTCCGGGCTCGCGGGGTTTGACACATCCACGACGCGGAGCCCATCCTCCCGCGCGGCCACGTAGGCCACATCGTGGCGCACTTCCATCCGCACCACCCACCTCGGAAACTCGAGCACGGAGACAAAGACGGGACTTGCGGGATCCGTCACGTCGTAGATGGACAACCCGTCGCCGTATTCCATGCTATACCCAATCGCATATAGGTACTGCTCGTCGGCGCTCACGTCGACGACGATGTCGTAGCCAATACGCTCGGAGAGTATTTGCGGCGATGCCGGATCCGAGATGTCGCAGATCACGAAGCCGGCGCCGGTACCATCCATCACGAAGTCGTTGGTGCCAATGAACAGCTCGGTGCCGCGAATATGAAACGACGTCGGCGCCCAATAGTACCCGATATCCGCCAAGAACTCGGGCGCGTGTGGATCGGATACGTCGAGGACGCGAAGGCCCTCGAAATACTCGCCCACGTACAGGAACCCACCGACTGCCTGCACGGCCGCCGGGTCGTAGAGCCGCTCGAACACGCCCACCTGGATGGGCGCGGCGGGATTGCTCACATCGAAGATGCGAAACGTCGGGGGGATGTCCGCCGTGTACAGGTAGTCGCCCTGCAGGGCGAGATCGTAACCGCCGCGACCGTCGACGTTGCCGACCTGTACGATGCCGGCCGGATCGCTCACGTCGAACACGCGCAGATCGTAGTTGTCGTTGAGTACGTAGGCGATGTCGTTCCGAACCGCCAGGCCGTATCCTTCCCAATAGGATCCGGGCGCGCTGCCGAGCACGGATGGTGCGGCCGGATTGCCGATGTCGATGATCGACAGCGGGTGGCAATCCGTTGATACATATGCGCGGTTGCCATCCAGCTCGAGCCCGAAGCCGTTCGTGCACGCGCTGATCTCCGACACTTGCACCGGCGCCGCGGGGTTGCTGATGTCGATGATTCGCAACTCGCCTGGATGCCAATCCACTACATATGCGTATGGGCCCGAAATCGCCAACCTCCGGGGCAACACCCCGAGCAGCGGGACGCTACCCAACACGAACGGGGCCGCCGGGTCCGACACGTCCACGACGCCCACGGTGTTGAAGCCGCAGACGACCGCGAGGGTGCCGGCTACCGCAACGCCGCTGATGTCGCTCGCCTCCGTTCCCACCATCACCGGTTGCGTCGGGTCGGAGACGTCGAGGATCTGCAGCCCGGTTCCGCTGGCGACGTACGCGAGGTCACCCTGGAGAACGATGTCACCGGCGCCGCCCAGATCGATCGATGCGATGCGGTGGGGTTGCGTAGGGTCGGAGATATCGAGCGCGAGGAGACGATAGCCCAGGCCGGCGAACAACACGTCGCCCTTCGGAGCGATGGCGTAACTCGTGCCCGACTCGATGCGATCGACGAAGGTGAGCGTGTACCAGGTACCCGGGGGGACCGTCGTCGTTTCGGCCCGGGAGGGGCTGGGCGCGACGCCCGCTGTGACGAGAGCCACAAGCGCTGCGACGAGAATGGGACGCCTGCGCATGGTGGGACCACCCGACGACTCTGTTCACATCCAGTTTATCACATGAGTGATTTGACTCGGCCGCCCACCGGCGGCGGAATGAGGCCGGCGGCGGCGAGTCCCCATCGGTCCGCCGGCCGCCGGCGCTTCGATCTCACCACGCCTCAGCGCAAGACGGCGATCTTGCGCGTGACGGCCTTACCTCCCGCATCCAGCTTGTAGAAGTAGACGCCCGTTCCCACGCGCCGGCCCGCGTCGTCGGTGCCGTTCCACACCACTTCGTGCGCGCCCGCGGGGCGTACGCCCGTAGCCAGCGTGGCCACGCGCCGGCCGGCGACGTCGTAGACGGCCAGGTCCACGGTGGCGCGCTCGGGCAGCGTGAAGGCGATCGTGGTCGATGCGTTGAAGGGGTTGGGTGCGCTCTGTGACAGCGCCAGCGCCGCCGACGGCACCGTCACGCTCGCGCGCGGCGAGGTCGCGGTCCAGCCGGATGCGCCGTGGGCGACGAGCACGTACGCGTAGCTCTCGCCGGGTACCACGGATCGATCGACATAGGCGCGGCTGTCGCCGGACAGGGCGCCGCCCGCGAGCGTGCGCAGTTCATCCGCGCCCTCCGCGCGCAAGAGCTCGAAGCCGGCGATCTCCTCGTCGGCCCACGTCTGCCACTCGAGCCACACGGCCGTCCCCTCTACCCGCGCGTCAAAACGGGAGACGGCGACGGGTACCGGCGGTCCGCTGCCGGGCAGCATCCAGTGCGCCTGGTACTCCTTGCCCGCGACGCCGGTGCGAAAGAGCGCGGAGTCGGCCTCGGTGTAGCCGCAACTGAACTTGAAGGAGACCTCGTCCTCGCAGTCGGCGTTGATGTAGACGATCTCACGGCCGATGTTGATGGGCTGGTCGAAGGGCGGGCGGCAGGCGTCGATCACGAGACCGTCCACCGGACCTTGCACCGGTGTCTCGCGGCCTTCGACGCCGGTGGTCGGGTCCGCGTCGAGGTCGAACCACTGGCCGCGGTAGGCGATGGCCGCGCGGGCGGGGTTCACCACATTGTTCGCGGTCGGGAACGCCACCAGCGCCATGCTCAGGCGCAGCGTCTGGCCGGGCGCGAGTTCAGAGAAGGGCCCCGTGCTCACCAGAATGCGGTAGTCCCGCGGCACGGTGCCGTCGCGCTCGATCGTCTGCGACGACATGAGCTCGTATCGTTCGAAGTCATTGGTGGGATCGCCGCCTTCTTCGAAGGGTTGAGTTCCGTTGAAATTGGCGAACGTGCTCCAGCGCACCGAAGGCGGCGCGGACGCACCCGTGGGGTCGGTGGTGTGGTCCAGGATCAGCGCGCCCATGCAACTCCCGCCCGACCCATCGCACATGTATCCATACTGTAGCGCTACGGGGCCGTATGGAGTGCAAACGATGGGGATGTTGTGGAAGCCGGCGATGTCGTCCTCCCAGTAATTCGGCGTGTTGCGGTTGCCGATGTCGCCGTCGAGAAACACGCCGACGAAGACATTCTGCAGCACGGTGGTTCCGATGTTGGTGATCTCGAAATCGTGGCCGATGAAGTCGTCGAACTCGTCGTCCGCCCACTGGTAGGTGTGCTCGCGCACTTCGATGTCGAGCGGGTTGTGCTCCGGGTAGATCGCAATGGCTTCGGGCTGGTTGTCGGTGTACCAGCGCGCGAACATCTGGTCGGAGATGGCGGCGAAGTCCTCGTCGATCTGGCCGTCGAGGTCGTTGTCGTGGCCGTCGAGGGGATCCTCGTCGATGGTGCCGTCGTTGTCGTCGTCGGCGCCGGGCCAGGGCAGACGGTTCCCGCCAGCCGCACCCTCTGCACTCCGGTAGACGATATCGATGGGATCCTGGGTGGGACGGAACTCGAACTGGTACGAGGCGGTGGACACCGCGGGCACGCCGCTCTTGAGCGCGCCCACCCACAGGCCGCCGGTGAAGACATGCTCGATGCCGCTCCCCGCCGGCCACTCGCCGGACGGCGCGAACGAGAAGGGCAGGCCAGTGGTGGGCCACGACCCGAACATCCCCCAGTTGCTCATGTGGAGCCTCAGCTCGCCGACATTGTGGACGGGCGAGCCGTCAGTGACGAGGACGAGCTTGGGGCCCGAGGGCACCTTGTCTTTGGCCAGTCCACGGTGGACGCCAAAGGAGACGGCGGCGAGCGCCGCGGTGACGGCGCAGGCGGTAGCAGTACGCAAGTGCATTGTGAACCTCCCCGGTGCGTGGGGCTCACCGCAATGAGTGAAGCGACGACCAGGTCGAGAGGAAGGGCTCTTTAATTGTACGGGGCCACGAGGCTCCCGTCAACCGAGCCGGGCGCGCAACCGGGCAAGTGGCGCATTCCCTTGTGATTCCGGGGATTTGCCCCCGGGCGCCCCATCCACTATGTTAGGATTGTGGGGCGCCGAGGCGCGCCCCTTTTTCGCAAGCTGGAGGTCAATCGCCTTGGGCATTCTCGCCCCGTCCATAGAATCCACATACGAGCAGATGCGGGAGAAGCTCGCTAAGGTCGTCCCCGACTTCGAGTTACGCACCAAGGCCGAGTTGGTCTACGAGATCAACCGGCTCAAGGAGGCGCGCGGGGCGGTCATCCTGGGGCACAACTACATGGAGCCGGCGCTCTACCACACCGTGCCGGACATCGTGGGCGACTCGCTGGAGCTGGCGCGCAAGGCCGCGGAGACGGAGAAGGATCCCATCGTGTTCTGCGGGGTGCGCTTCATGGCGGAGACGGCCAAGATCCTCAACCCGACGCGCACGGTGCTGCTGCCGGCCAAGAAGGCCGGCTGCTCGCTGGCGGAGTCGATCACCGCCGAAGACGTACGCAAACTCCGCGAGCAGTTCCCCGGCGTCCCCGTGGTCACCTACGTGAACACCTACGCCGACGTGAAGGCGGAGACGGACGTGTGCTGCACGTCGAGCAACGCGGCGCGCGTCGTCGAAGCGATGGAGTCGGACCACGTGATCTTCCTCCCCGACGAGTACCTGGCCCAGAACGTGGCGCGCGATACGGGCAAGCGCATCATCTTCCCCACGCGCACGCCCAAGTCGGGCGCGGCCCGCGCGGCGGCGCCGGCGAACCTGGACTACCAGCTAATCGGCTGGCACGGGCGCTGCGAGGTGCACGAGCAGTTCACGGTGGAGGACATCGAGAACGTGCGCAAGCAGTTCCCCGACGTGGTCGTGCTGGCGCACCCCGAGTGCAGCGCCGAGGTGGTGCAGGCGTCCGACTTCTCGGGTAGCACCTCCCGGATGATCCAGTACGTGCGCGATGCCAAGGCGAAGCGCTACCTACTCCTCACCGAGTGCAGCATGGGCGACAACATCATCGCCGAGAATCCGGAGAAAGAGATGGTGCGCCTGTGCAGCGTGCGCTGCCCGCACATGAACGAGATCACGCTCGAGGACACCCTCGACGCCCTCAAGCACAACCGCTACCAGATAGAAGTCCCCGAAGCCATCCGCGTGCGCGCCAAGCGCGCCTTGGACCGCATGCTCGAGATCGGCTGAGGCATCCAAGTTTGGCCTGCGGTGCCAGGAAGACCAGGCAAAACCGTTCGAGAAAGTAGGAGGCGGAGCCATGGCTGAGAACAGCGAGAAGAAACTGACCAACAACGTCGGCGCACCCGTCGTCGACAACCAGAACTCGATGACCGCGGGGCCGCGCGGCCCCGTGCTTCTCCAGGACGTGTGGTATTTGGAGAAGCTCGCGCACTTCGACCGCGAGGTGATCCCCGAGCGCCGCATGCACGCCAAGGGCTCCGGCGCCTACGGTACCTTCACCGTCACCCACGACATCACCAAGTACACCAAGGCGAAGGTGTTCTCCCGGGTCGGCAAGAAGACCGGTCTGTTCGTCCGCTTCTCCACGGTGGCCGGCGAGCGCGGGGCGGCCGACGCCGAACGCGACATCCGCGGTTTCGCGATCAAGTTCTACACCGAGGAAGGCAACTGGGACTTAGTGGGTAATAATACGCCGGTGTTCTTCCTGCGCGATCCGCTCAAGTTCCCCGACCTCAACCATGCCGTCAAGCGGGATCCCAAGACCAACATGCGCAGCACGCGCAACAATTGGGATTTCTGGACGTCGTTGCCCGAGGCGTTGCACCAGGTCACGATCACGATGAGTGACCGGGGCATTCCGTACTCCTATCGCCACATGAATGGCTACGGCAGCCACACCTTCAGCCTGCTCAACGCGAAGGGTGAGCGGTTCTGGGTCAAGTTCCACCTCAAGACCCAGCAGGGGATCAAGAACCTCACCGACGAGGAGGCCGAGGCGATCGTCGGTAAGGATCGGGAGAGCCACCAGCGCGACCTGTTCGAGAGTATCGAGAAGGGGGTCTTCCCCAAGTGGAACGTTAAGATCCAGGTGGTGCCGGAGGCGGACGCCGACGAGTTCCCCTTCAACCCCTTTGACCTTACCAAGGTCTGGCCGCACAAGGACTACCCACTCATCGACTTGGGCGTTATGGAGCTCAACAAGAACCCCGAGAACTACTTCGCCGAGGTCGAGCAGGCGGCTTTCAACCCGGCTAACATCGTACCCGGCATCGGCTTCTCCCCCGACAAGATGCTGCAGGGACGGCTCTTCTCGTACGGCGACGCCCAGCGCTATCGCCTTGGCGTCAACCACCACCTCATCCCGGTCAACCGCGCGCGCTGTCCGGTCCACACCTTCCATCGCGACGGCGCCATGCGGGTAGACGACAACCACGGCGGTACCCTCGGCTACGAGCCCAACAGCTACGGCGAATGGCAAGAGCAGCCCGAATTCCGGGAGCCGCCTCTCGGTCTCGATGGCGCTGCCGACCACTGGAGCCACCGCGAGGATGATGACGACTACTTCTCCCAGCCCCGCGCGTTGTTCAGGGCGATGAGTCCCGCGCAGCAGAAGGTGCTCTTCGAGAACACCTCTAGGGCCATGGGCGATGCTCCCAAGGAGATCAAGGTCCGACACATCGGCAATTGCGCGAAGGCGGACCTGGCCTACGGAGAAGGCGTCGCCGCCGCGCTAGGGATCTCGATGAGCGCCGTGCCGAAGGACGTGTAAACAGAGAGTCACTCGAGGTAGTGGTCGTAGCGCCCCAGGTTCATGGCCACGATCGCGCCCAGGCGTTCGCGCGAGAAGAGGCGCTCGCTCTGCGTGATGAGTACCAGCTTCTCGTAGTAGCGGCGCTGGTCGGGGTCGACGATGCGGTTCTCGAGGTGGTGGACGGACTCGAAGTAGCCGTCGGGGGCGTGGCGTTTGAAGTGTCCGATGCGCCACTCCTCACCGGGCGTCACCTTCAGCCGCGCCAGCAGGGGATCGCAGATCGTGAAGAGATCGACGATGCGCTTCTCCGTCCCGGCCCAGTATCCGTAGAAGCCCACCGACCACTCCATCCCGCAGCACACGTCGCTCTCGGCGAGCCACAAGCCCTCGCGGCTCCAACCGTGCCCGGGAAACGGGGGCTCGTCGCGATGGGTGAAGTAGTACCACACGGTGGCCTTCGAGTACGCGCCGCGCTCATCGTTGACGCCGGACGGCGGTGTGTCCCCGGTGACGTGCCCGAGCGGGCTGTTGACGGGGGTGTGCGGGTAGGCGAGCCAGTACACGAGGCACACGGTTGCGATCCCCGCGGGAACGGCCGCGCGTGCGCGCCCGGGGAGCGAGGCGCAGAGGGCGAGCGCGCCGATCACGCCGGCGAAAAACGGAAACGCGAGGAAGCGCCCGAGCATGAAATCGCCGCCGACGTGGACCACGTACGCCACGTGGAGCGCCACGCCCGCGGCCAGAGCGCGTGCCCACCCGCGGCGCGACGTGATCAGCGCGGCCATGGAAAGGGCAATCGCTACCACGGTGATCGTGTCGCGCGCCGCGTTCGCACCCAGGTAACGCAGCCCCTGGCGCCACAGATCGGCCTGGGGGATACCGGTGGCGAGCTTGGAGTAGGCGGGATTGGGAAAGATGGTGCCGTAGTAGACGAGCGCGAATGCGCACCATATGACGAACGGCGCGAGCGCGCCCAGCGCGAGCGCGGCCCACCGGCGCGGCGCGTAGAGCAAGCGGTGCCGGTAGACGGCATAGGCAAGCGGCGGCGCGCCCAGCGTGACGAGGTCGTAGCGACACACAAGGAGCGCGCCCGCGGCGAAGAGCATCCTGCGCAGCGCGCGCCGTCGCGCGGCTTCATCGTCATCCCTCTCCAGCGCGATGAGTGCGCCAACGAAGAGCGCGATCACGAGATAGCAAAGCGGGCTCTCCAGGCCGGAGGTGGTGAAGTCGAAGAAGCCGTTGGACGCCAAGAGCAGCGCGCTTGCGGCCATCCACGCGAGATCGTCGCGCAGCGCGCGGCGCAGGACGAGGAGTGTCGCGGCGAATGCGATCGCCGCGGCGGCGATACCGTTGAGGAACACGCTTGGCGAGAAGACGCGAAACAGGCAGAGGGTCCAGAACCACAGCGGGCTCGTGTAGACCTGCACGCGCTCGTGGGGATTCCAGCGCGGGCCGTTACCAGCGAAGACCTGTTCGATGGAGCGGTACGAGATGTAGGCGTCGTCGCAGACCCACGCGTTCTTCAGAAAGACGACCGCCGCGAGCGCGAGGAGGAGCCACGCGGTGACCCGCGCCATGCGCTCGTAGGCCGGGGCAGAGAGCGGTTTCAATTGCGCTTTTATCACCGCTCGTCGCGAAACCGCAGCCGCACCGCGGGTTCGTCGATGCCCTTCTTCGTGCCCATGATCGCGCCGAACGCCGCCAGCCCGCCCACGATCGCCCAGGAGGTGCGCTCGCTCCACAGGCCCGTCGCGCCACCCACGGCCCCGGCGAAGAGGCCGAGCGTGGCGCCGGTGGCCGCGCCCTCGAGCGCCATGTCGAGCGGCGTGAGTTGCACCCGCTCCAGTCCGTAGAGCGTTTCGGCGCGCAGGGTGAGGAAGCCGACCGTCCCCGCGCTCGCGTCGGCGGCCGTGATCGACCGGCCGCGCCACAAGAGGCTGCGCGAGGGGTGCCACTCGCCGAGGTCGGCGCCGGCAAAGCGCGCGGCCGCCAGGTCCGGGTCGTGGAAGCCGACGTCCACGCGGTCCTTCAGCGCGCTCTCCTGGGCATGCGCCAGAGGGGCGGCGAGTGCCGTCAGCGCGGCGGCGATGAGGGTGGCGCGGATCATGGCTCCCGGCGCCCGTGGGGCGCCGTGTTCATTGTAGCAGCGCGCGCGCGGCGCCGCAACTTTCGCTAGGGAGACCGCCGCCGACTGCGCTAGGCTGCCTGCGGAGGACCCTCGTGTGACCTCTCGCCGTTTTTCGATCCGCCTCTTGCCGGCCGCGCTCCTCCCGCTGCTCGCCGCGAACGCGTGCGACCGATCCATCACGGCCCTCGAGGAGACGAACAACGCGACGAACTGCTTCTCCTGCCACACCGACGACAACGCGCGCTTTGCGGGGGCCGAAGTCGAGTGGGGCTACTCGCGCCACGCCAGCGGCCGCACCATCGACCGCACCTCTCGATCCTGCAATCCCTGTCACACGCACCAGGGGTTCGTGCAGACGACCCAGGGTGGCGCCGCACCGGCGAGCGTCGCCAACCCCACGGCGATTCATTGCTTCACCTGCCACGCGCCGCACACGCGCGGCGACCTCTCGTTGCGCGTTCGCGATCCCATCGCGCTGGCCAACGGCGAGGCGCCCGACATGGGCCGCGCGAACCTCTGCGCATACTGCCACCGCGCGCGGCAGAACGTGGACACCTACGTGCGCACGCCGAGCGACACGGTGACCCTCGACAGCCACTGGGGACCGCACCACGGCCCGCAGAGCGACCTCTTCGCGGGGGAGAACGGCTACGAGTACCCGCTCGTCCCCTACTTCGACGGCCCGCACCTCGACGAGACCGAGGACGGCTGTCTGGACTGCCACTTCACGGCGCGCGCCGGTGCGCCGCTGGGCGGGCATTCGTTCAACATGCGCTCGGACGCCTTCGGAGAAGAGCGGCTGAACACGGGCGGCTGCAACGCGAGCGCGTGTCACGACGGCGACGTGGACGATTTCGACTACGAAGATGTCCAGAGCGACGTGGACGTCCTGCTTGCCACGCTCGAGAATCTCCTGCGCGCGGCCCGGCTCCTCGACGCCGAGGGCAACCCCGTGGAGGGGCGCGTCGTCGCTTCTTCCGATTCCGCCGGCGCTCTGTGGAACTTCCTCCTCGTGCGCGAGGACGGCAGCCGCGGCGTGCACAACCCCGAATACGGCCCGGACCTCCTCGGCTCGTCGATCCTCTTCATGGGCGGCACGCTGCCCGGCGCCGCGCCGACATCGCGCCCATGATCGAGCGCTTCTTTCAGGTTCGCGCCGCCGGCAGCGACATTCGCACCGAGGTGCTCGGCGGCATCACGACGTTCATGACGATGGCGTACATCGTCTTCGTCAATCCTGCCGTGCTGTCGGGTGCGGGCATGGACTTCGGCGCCGTGATGGCGGCCACCTGCATCTCCGCCGCCATCGCCACCGTCGCCATGGGACTGCTCGCCAATTACCCCATCGCGCTCGCTCCGGCCATGGGCGAGAACTTCTTCTTCCTCACCGTGGTAACGGGGATGGCCGTGTCGTGGCAGGTCGCACTTGCCGCCGTGTTCGTGTCCGGCGTCGTGTTCTTTCTGCTCACCTTCCTGCGCATCCGCGAAATGATCATCGACGCCGTGCCCGCGAGCCTCAAGCACGCCATCGCCGTGGGCATCGGGATGTTCATCGCCGTGATCGGCCTGGTCGGCGCGGGGATCGTCGAGCGCCCCGAGGGCGCCGGCATCGTCCACCTCGGCGACCTGACGCGTACGCCCACGCTGGTGGCACTCGCCGGGCTCCTCGCCACCACCGCGCTCATGGCGCGGCGCGTCAAGGGCGCGATCCTGATCGGGATACTGTTCACGTCGGTCCTGGCGTGGGCGCTCGGCCTCGTCGTGTGGCAGGGGCTCGTGTCGGCGCCCCCCTCGCTCGCGCCGACCTTCCTCGCCCTCGACCTGCGCGGACTCCTGGAAGCGGCGATGTTCCCCGTCGTCGTGATCTTTCTCTTCATGGCCATCTTCGACGCCATCGGTACGCTGATCGGGATCGGCGAGCAGGCGGGCTTCATGAAGGACGGGCACCTGCCGCGGGCCACCCGCGCGCTCGTCGCCGACTCCACCGGCACCGTGGTGGGCGCCGCGCTCGGCACCTCGACGGTGACCGCCTACATCGAGAGCGCGACCGGCGTGCAGGCGGGTGCGCGCACCGGGTTCGCCAACATGGTGACCGGTGCCCTCTTCGTGGTCGCGCTCTTCTTCTCGCCGCTGGTGCGCATGATCGGCGGGGGCGTCGAGGTCGCGGGTGGCGCGTCCCTCCAGCCCATGACCGCACCCGCGCTGATCGTGGTGGGCTGCTTGATGACCGGCAGCATCCGCCGCATCGATTGGACCGACCTCACCGAGGCCTTCCCCGCCTTCCTCGTGATGATCGGGATTCCCTTCACGTGGTCCATCGCCGACGGTATCGCCTTCGGCTTCATCGCCTACCCCGCGCTCAAACTGCTGACCGGCCGCGCGCGCGAGTGCTCGGCGCTCGTCTACGCGCTGGGGCTCTTGTTCGTCGCGCGGTACGCGCTACTGTAGCGGCATGATTTTGAAGCGGCACACCTTGGGCAGGTCTTCCTCCGACACGCGCACGCCGTAGACGAAGCCGTCGGCCGCGAAGATCGGCCGGCGGGGTAGATTCTCGATGGCCACGTCTCCGATGTATTCCCCCGAGGGGTCGAAGACGTCGTAAACGGGCGTTTCGCCGAAAGGCTGCGTCACCGCCACGATCAGGTAGCCTGCGGGGTCGGCCCACAGACCGCCGAGCACCGGCTTGCGCTTGGGGAACGCGACGGCCCGGCGCACGGCATCGGCCAATCCCGGCCGGTCGTCGCCGGCAAAGGAGGCGAAGTAGTCGTCTTTGTCTTCGTCGGTGACCGGTGGACCGGTTATGTCGCGGACCAGCGTGGCCTCGGTCTCGCCATCCTGTGAGAAGACGCGGATGCGGTACGCG
>JAOTVO010000361.1 GCA_029863355.1 Candidatus Krumholzibacteriia bacterium | reverse complement strand
CGACCACGTTGGCCAGCGAGGTGGCCCACGCGGCGCCGTCGACACCCATGGCGGGGAAGGGCCCCTTTCCGAAGATCAGCGCGTAGTCCCCGACCACGTTGAGCGCGTGGGCGAACACGAGTACCTTGAGCGGTGTGCGCGTGTCTCCGATGCCGCGGTAGAAGTGGGCGTAGGCCTGGTGGGCGAGGAAGAAGGGCACGCTCAGCATGCGAATGCGGATGTAGCCGGCAGCCTCCGCCTGCACGGCCGGGTCCGGCCGCAGGAGGGCCAGAATCTCCGGAACGAACGCGCGCGCGATGAACACGAGCGCGGCGGCGAAGAGCGAGAGGTAGAGGCCCTGCCAGAGGTAGACGCCGCACTTGCGCAGCTCGCCGGCCCCGTGGCTCTGAGCGACGAACGTGTTCACCGCGCTCGTGAGCCCGATGAAGAACGAGTAGAGCGTCCAGATGAGGATGCCGCCCAGACCGACGGCGGCCAGCTCGGTCTTGCCCACGTGACCCACCATGGCGGCGTCGACGGTCCACATGATGGTCTGCGAGACCATGGTGAGGATGGCGGGATAGGCGAGCCGCCACACCTCTCCGTAGGAGGCGCTCGGCGCGCCGGAAGGGGCGGGTCCGGCGGGTGTCTGTTGGGTCGAGGTCAAGCGCGCCCGGGCTCAGTCGGAGTCTTCGCTCCGCTTGCGGCTGTAGTTCTCCAGGATGCGCTTCTCCACGTCGGAGAGGTTCTGGTAGCCCTTCGACGAAATCTTCTCGAGGATGGAGTCGATGTTGTCGCGGTCGGGATCCTCCTCGCGGCGCGGCGGAGTCGACGCGCGCGGTCGCCGGCCCGTCCGGGGCCCGAGGTGAAAGCGCGCGCGCCGCAGGAGATCGCTTCGGAAGTAGAGCAGGCCCGCCGCCATCCCGCCGAGGTGCGCGAAGTAGGCCACGCCGGACGGTCCGGAGAGTCCATAGGCGAGCTGCAGGAGTGCCAAGCCGATCACGAGGTGCTTGGCCTTGATGGGCAGCACGAACCACAAATAGATCGTGTTGTTGGGGTAGATCATGGCGTACGCGAGATAGAGGCCGAAGATCGCGCCGCTGGCCCCGACGATGGGATTGTTGTAGAAGAGCAGGCTCACCAGGCCGGCGCCCACACCGCAGAAGAGGTAGTAGCGCAGAAAATGGCGACTCCCCCAGGTCGACTCGAGCGCGCTCCCGAACAGCCACAGGATCAGCATGTTGAAGAGCAGGTGCGTGGGGCTGCCGTGGAGGAACATGTACGTGGCCAGGCGCCAGATCTGCAGCCCCTCGACCACCAGGCGGGGCACCAGCGCGAACAGCCCCGTAAGCGGGGGGAACACCATCTGGACGATGAACACGACGACGTTGGCCAAGAGGAGCTTGGCGACGGCGGTACCCGCGAAGGACGAGCCCCACATGGGCGGTGTGCTGCGGTGATAATAAGTCGGCATCGTGCGGTTTCGGTTGGCCTCCCCAACATACACAGCCGCGCGGGGGCGCCGCAAGGGCGGATCGCCGCCGCGGAGGGGAACGGGCGCGTCGCTGAAACCCGGGGCGCCCGGGCGTTGTCTCACCGGCGGGGCCTGAAACAAACGCGCAATGGGCGCGTAGGGCAGAGGGAGGCGGCCCCGGCGGCCACTTCCAGCCCCCGACCCGTTCCCCAGGAGCGCCAGCTTTGAGACTACGAAAGCGGACCATCGGACTCGCGGTCATCTCCATATTTGCATTGTTTGCTGTGGGTTACGTTGCAAAGGGGCGGCTGGCCGGCTCGGGCGGCGCCGTCGCCGCCGACTCCACCGCGGCCGACTCCACGGCCGCCGCGTCGGCCGACACCGGTAAGGCCAGCGGCAAGGGCAAGAAGGACAAGAAGGACAAGAAGGACGACGAGAAGGAGACCCCGCCCGTACCGGTGGAGGTGGCCACCGCAGCGCGCCGCGAGATGTCGGCGTACTACGTGACCACGGCCACGCTCGAGCCGGAGCGCAAGGTGGACGTGCTGGCCAAGGTGTCCGGAGAGGTCGTGGCCATCGAGGCGGAGGAGGGGCGGCGCGTGCGCCAGGGAGAACGGCTCTGCCGCCTTGACGACGAGGAGACTCGCATCGCCCTCGAAGAGGCGCGCATCAACCGCGACCAGAGCAAGCGCGAGATGGACCGCCTGAAATCGATGCACGAGCGTGACCTGGTGAGCGACAAGGAATACGGAGACGTCCTCTACCAGTACGAGCTGGGGCAGAACGCGTACGAATCGGCGTTGCTCAAGCACGAGTACACCCAGATCCGCGCGCCGTTCGACGGAGTCGTGACCGAGCGCCTCGTGGACGTGGGCCAGCACGTGGCCGTGGGCACGCGCATCTACGTGGTGGCCGACACCGATCCCCTGCGCGTGTACATGTACCTGCCCGAGGACGAGGTGCGCCGCATCGCGCGCGGCCAGATCGTGCACATCAGCCCCGACGTGGATCCCGACGCGGCGTTCACCGGCGTGATCGAACGCATCTCACCCGAGGTGGACCAGCGCACGGGTACGGTCAAGGTGACGGCGCAGACGCACGGCGGCGGGCTCCCCGGGAGCTTCGTACGCGTGCGCATCGTCACGGACACGCGCCCCGCCGCCCTGGCCGTTCCCCGCCGCAGCGTCGTGGCGGACGCGGGCGACCACTTCGTCTACATTGCCGCGGCGGACACGGTGCGCAAGGTCGAGGTGGGAGTGGGCTACGAGGACGAGGCGTTCGCCGAGATCGTTCGCGGTCTGGCCGAGGGGGAC
>JAOTVO010000052.1 GCA_029863355.1 Candidatus Krumholzibacteriia bacterium | reverse complement strand
CGAGTGCGAGCGCCTTGAGCACCCACCTCCACGCGGACCACCCGGAGGCGAATACGGCGCCTGCGGCCAGGCTTAGCAGGGCAACGGGCACCAGCCAGGCCAGGATCCGGCCCAGGAGCGAGTACACGCCCCACGCCAGGGCCGACCCGAGCGGTCCCGACAGATTACGTACGCGGCTTGCCGCGGCGGCGTCCCCGAAGGGCCAGTCCCCCGGGGAGGCGGTCACGAACGCCACGGCCAGAAAGGCCGCCAGCGCCGTCAGCGTGACCGCGAAGAGGCCTCTTTCCCGTCCCGAGAACACCATGGCACCCACCCTACCCCACCGCCACCCGCGGGGCGATCTGTTCGCCGTCCCAGACCAGACCCTCCAGGTAGCGCGTGCTGAAATCGCCGGCGATGAAGCGCTCCTCGGCCAGCACGGCGCGCAGGAAGGCGATCGTGTTCTCCACGCCGTCGACGACGCACTCTTCGAGCGCGCGCGCCATCCGCGCGATGGCCTCCGCGCGGTCCAACCCGTGGCAGATGACCTTGGCGATCATCGAGTCGTAGTAGGGAGAGATGCGGTAGCCCTGATAGACGTGCGAATCCACGCGCACGCCCATACCACCGGGCAGGTGGACGAAGGAGATGGGACCCGGGCAGGGCGCGAAGTTCTGCGCGGGGTTCTCGGCGTTCACGCGACACTCGATGGCGTGGCCGACGAAGCGCACGTCCTCCTGCGCGAACGACAACCCGTCGCCGGCGGCCACCGCGATCATCTCTTTGATGACGTCGCGCCCGGTCACCATCTCGGTGACGGGGTGCTCGACCTGGATGCGCGTGTTCATCTCCATGAAGTAAAACGCGTCATCCTGGACGAGGAATTCCATGGTGCCCGCCGAGTGGTAGCCCATGACCCGGGCCCCGTGCACGGCCGCTTCGTGGATGCGGCGCCGGGATTCGTCGGAGAGCGCCACGCACGGCGACTCCTCGATGAGCTTCTGGTGGCGGCGTTGGATCGAGCACTCACGCTCGCCGAGATGCACGATGTTCCCGTGCGTGTCGCCGAGGAGTTGGACCTCGACGTGCCGCGGCGCGCTCAGGTACTTCTCGATGTAGACCGTGTCGTCGCCGAAGGCGCTCTCCGCCTCCGCGCGCGCCATGAGTATGCCGTTGGACAGGTCCTGGGCGTCGTGCGCCACGCGCATGCCCTTGCCCCCGCCGCCGGAAGCCGCTTTGATGATCACGGGATAGCCGATGCGCTCGGCCACCTCGACCGCCGCGCCCTCGTCCGCCACCGGCCCGTCCGAGCCGGGAATGACGGGCAGCCCCGCCTGCCGCATCATGTCCCGCGCCAGCGACTTGTTGCCCATGCGCAGGATTGCGTCCGGCGGGGGGCCAATCCACGCGATGTCGCAAGACTGGCAGACCTCGGCGAACTCCGCGTTCTCGGCCAGAAACCCGTAGCCGGGATGGATGGCCTCGGCGTCGGTGATCTCGGCGGCGGAGATGATGCGGTTGACGTTGAGGTAGCTCTCCCCCGGGGGGTTGGCGCCGATGCAGACGGCCTCGTCGGCGAAGCGCACGTGCAGCGAGTCGGCGTCCGCCTCCGAGTGGACGGCGACCGTGCCGATGCCCATCTCGTGGCATGCACGCATGATGCGCAGCGCGATCTCGCCTCGGTTGGCGACGAGGATCTTCTTGAACATGGGCCCTAAACTAGCACAGGCGCAGTAGTTTGAAAACCCTAGATCCGGTCGCTGTTTACGGGCTCCGCCGCGCCGTCGGTCTCGAACCCCTTCCAGGTCTGGTCGCTGGTCGCCTGGATGCCCTTGAGGCGCAGCGTCAGCTCGTGCGGCTTGGAGCTGGCCCGGAGGGCGTCGTCGAGGGTGATCACGCCGTCCTGGTAGAGTTTCATCAGGGCCTGGTCGAAGGTCTGCATCGAGTGCGTGGTGACACCCTCGCGCATGGCCTGGTGCAGGAGCGGCGTCTTCTCCGGGTTGATCACGCAGTCGCGCACCGTGCCCGTGGTCACCAGCACCTCGACGGCGGCCACGCGGCTCTTGCCGTCGGTGCGCCGGATCAGCCGCTGGGAGATCACGCCCTGCAGCGTGGACGCGAGGAGATAGCGGACCTCCTGGTGGTGGTGCGGGGGGAAGAAAGAGATGATGCGGTTGATCGTCTGCGGCGCGTCGATCGTATGCAGCGTCGACAGCACCAGGTGTCCCGTGTCGGCCGCTTTCAACGCGATCTCCATCGTCTCCATGTCTCGGATCTCTCCGATCATGATCACGTTCGGGTCCTGGCGGAGAATGTGCCGCAGCGCTTCGGCGAAGGTGGCGGTATCGCTGCCGACCTCGCGCTGGTTGATGATGGCTTTGTCGTCGCGATGCAAGAATTCGATGGGGTCCTCGATGGTGATGATCGACGCGTTGAGGTTGCGGTTGATCTGTTGGATCATCGAGGCCATGGTCGTCGACTTCCCGGAGCCCACCGTTCCCGTCACCAGTACCAGGCCGCGCGGGCGCTGCGCGAGCTCCTTGATCACCGCCGGCAGGCCGAGCTCGTCCACGGTCTGGATGATCACCGGCACGTGCCGGAACACCATGGCGATGGAGCTGCGCTGGACGTAGAAGTTGGCGCGGAATCGTGCAAGACCCGTGACGCCGAATGCAAAATCGACCTCCCGGGTGCTCTCGAATTTCTCGCGCTGCAGCGGCGTGAGGACCTTCCTGGCGACCTCTTCCAGATCCCGGGGTGCCGGAGCATCGAAATTGGTCCTCTGAAGCCTGCCGTTGACCCGGACCACGGGCGGGATGCCCGGCTTGATGTGGAGGTCCGAGGCGCCCACTTCGATCATGTGTTCGAGCAGGGCCTTGATGTTCATCGCGCCCTCCGCCGTTACGTCAGCGCATCGCGCTAACTTATTTCATTTCAACAAGAAACAGAGGCTGGCCGTACTCGACGGGCTGCGCGTTGTCCACCAGGACGCGACGTACCACCCCGTTGTAGTCGGAGCCGATCTCGTTCATCAGCTTCATGGCCTCGACGATGCAGACCGTCTGGCCGACGGCGACGGCCTGCCCCACGTCGACGAAGGGCTCGGAGCCCGGCGCCGGGGCGCGGTAGAACGTCCCGACCATGGGTGACACGATCTGTTTCAAGTTTGATGCCAGCTTCTCCTCGCCGGGGCCGGCTTCGGGAAGGGCGGGGGATGCGGCGACCACCATTGGCGTCGCGGACGCCCCCGTCGCCGCCGAGGCGGCCGCAGATCCGACCTTGGAGATCCGGATCTTCCGGCGGCCGTGGTGGACCTCGAGCTCGGCGATCGCGCTATCCTCAACGAGACGAATCAGTTCCGCGATCTCTTCCTTGCGCATCATCCACCTCCTCGGCGCCGGCGGGGCCGGCGCTCACACACGGGTGACGTACTTGCCGCTGCGCGTGTCGATGCGCAGCACGTCGCCCTCGTTGACGAACAGGGGTACTTGAACGACCAGGCCGGTCTCCATCGTCGCCGGCTTGGAGGCGCCTTGCGCGGTGTCGCCGCGCAACCCGGGCTCGGTGCGCGTCACCGCCAGCTCGACGAAGTTGGGAATCTCGACCAGGAGCGGCTTCTCGTCCTCCATGAGGACTTCGACGTCCGTGTTCTCCTTCAAATAGCCCATGAAATCCTCCACCATCGACTCCGGGAGCTCAAGTTGCTCGAACGTGCTCTTGTCCATCATATGGTAGATGCCGCCCGAGTTGTAGAGGTACTGGTAGGGCGACCGGACCACGCGCACCTCTTTGATCTTCTCCCCGCCGCGAAACGTCTGGTCCTTGACCTGTCCGGTGATCAAGTTCTTGATCCGGGTACGCACGAAGGCGCCGCCCTTGCCGGGCTTGACGTGCAGGAACTCGAGGACGGTCCAGTACTCTCCGTCCATGTTCATGATGAGCCCGTTGCGGATGCTGCTCGTGTCGGCCATGTGCCCTCGACCCCCTCATATCGAGCCCCAGCGCGCCCCGGCGCGCACGTACGGCGGCGGCGGTATTCTAGACAACAAAGGGAAACGCGATCCAGATGAATTGTCAAGGTGAGGCCGACGAAGGGCTTGCGCGGGCGGCCCGCGCTCGCGGCGCCGCCTAGCGGGACATATTCTTGAGCCAGCGCTTGAACTGCTCGTAGCTCTTGCCGTCGTCCATCCGGGGACGATTGGCAATCGCCTCGCCCTCCGGCAGCCCATCGCTCCCACCGGCGGTGTCGGTACCGGCCGCGCGGAGCTTCCCGCCGCCGGGGAGCCCGGCCCCCGGCGGGCGCGCGGCCGATCGCGCGTCTCGGCCCGGGATCTCCTCGAAGGCCAGCTCCAAGCCGGCCGCGCTGGGTGCGTCCGCGGGCGGCGGCGCCACGTCCTCGCCGGCGAGTGCCGCTACCTTGCTGCGCGCGGACTCGTTGCCCGGCTGCCGCCGCAGCACCTCGCGATAGATCTTCGTCGCTTTGTCGGTGTAGCCCTGCGACGCGTAGATGTCTGCCAGGGTCATGGTGGCCAGCTCGTCGGACCCGGTGGCCTCGTCGTCTCCCAGGACGATCGCTCCACCCTCGAAGTCCTCGTCGCGAATCTCGCGCAGCGTCTCGACGTCCGCTCGCTCCGCGGCCGGCGCGTCACCCCCCTCTCCCTCGGGGGTCTCGATCGCCTCGAGCTGGTCGACGATCTCCCGGTCCTCGGGGTCGAGGGCCAAGATGTGCCGGAAGCGCTCGCGGGCCCCATCCGCGTCACCGGCTTCCGCCGCCAGGATGCCGAGGTACTTCAGGGCCACGAGGTTGTTGGGGTCGAGCCCGAGCACGTGCTCGAAAGACGCCATGGCCTCGCGCGGCTTCCCGGCGTCGTAGTAACACTTGCCGCGCACGACGTGGCCACTGGTGTACCCGGGGTTCTCGGCCACGCCCCGGTCACTGATTTCGATGGCCTCTTCGAGCATACCCGCTTTGCGGCAGGCATCGGCGAGCGGCGCGAATACGTGGCTTGTGGGGGCCTCACGGTAGCGCTGGAACAGGGCATCCAGCTCTGGCTTCTCGATTCGGGAGTCGCTCTTCATTTCCGTCGGTGCCGCCGGTTCCGTCGTGGTGGCGCGGCCGGCCGCATTCTAGCCGTCGCTTGCCGCAAATTCCAACATCTTTCGCCCGTTCGGGCGCGCCGCCCCGCCGGGCGCCAAACGTAACATCATGTCGTATATAGCGTTAGCCTGAAAAGCCCCGGCGCGCGCGCGGCAATTTCTTCCCAGCGCGACGCCATCGTTCCAGAAAAAGCACTTCCCATGCCAAGGGTCCGGGCTCAGGGCGCGGCGCGCCGATTCACTGCCCGTGGCGGAAAGTCTCCGCCAGCGCGAGGAGCTCGCGCACGAGCGGATGCTTGGGACGGCCGGGCGCGTAGGTCAACAGATCCACCGCCCAGAGCAGGTCGGCGTCCGTATCGTGGATGAAATAAGTCTCGAAGTAACCGCCGGCGGTCGCCTTGTCGTTGTACCAGTAGCCGGACATGCGCAGGGCGTTGTAGCCGGCGAACCGCGTCCAGGTGTAGCGCACGCGGTTGCGATCCATCTTGTCGTGATCGTAGCGCTCCCACACGTACGCCGAGCGCAGGTCGAAAAGCTCGTCGGACCGGTAGATGGACGGCGGCTCCTCGCGGTCGGCCCAGAACACCCCCAGCACGCGGGTCGGCGGCTCGTGGAGCAGCTCGACGCCCGGAGGCGTCTGGGATTCGCTGAACAGGCGGTAGTACGTCGGCACCTCGATCGTGAACCCGTATTTCCGGCGCAGGCTTTCGGTGAGGCCCCGGTTGGGGCTCGACAACAGATGCCGGCGCAGACGCTCCCGACTGCTGGACTCCACGATCTCCGGCAGCTCCTCACCCCGGGTCCGGATCACGTCGCGGAGGGCTTCGGCGGTGGGGGCGGTGACGATCAGCGTCATCTGACCCGGCGCGGGCGTGTTCTCCTTCTTGAGAATGTTGGCCTGGCCTTCGGCCACGCGCTGCACGCTGCGGTCGCCGACGAGCGAGAGGATGATCGAGCCCACGTAGGTCCCCGAATCCATTACTCCGCAGATGACTACGTTCTTGGTGTCGGGAAGATCCGGCATCTCAGAGGCGCGCACATGGGAGATAGCGAACGCCGCCTCCATCGACGTGATGTAATCGCGCTCGGCGCCGAGAATGGGCATCAGCAGCGACGCCCACTCGCCGCCGGCCCCTTCCTCGGTCACCAGGAGCAACTCCGAGTACGACCCCGGCGGGGGCAAGGCCATTTCACGGCATCCGGCCACGGCCGCGGCGGCGGCAAGCACGATGAGCATTCTGCGCACGTCAATCCCTCCACCCCGGATCATAGGAGGCGTTCGCGTAAGGAGCAAAAAGAAACCGGCCCCCGATCGGCGGGGGCCGGCTTGCGTCGCCGCTCGCGGCGCGGGCGGTTACCGGGTAGAGTCCCGTCCCTCGAGGAAGGTCTGGAGGCGTTGGATGCGCACGCGCAGGTAGCGCTCGCGGTCCGCCTCGGTCATTCCGGCCGTCTCCGCGCGAATGAGCGAATCCAGCGCGGTGGACGACGAGGTCATATCGTCGATCGCCCCCACGCGGGACGACTTCGCCACCTGCGCTTGGTCGCCTCCGGAAACCACGGTGCCAACGGCGGGTCCCGCCGGCTGGCTGCGCAGGCCGCCCCACCACGCCGGTCGCGCCGTCGGCTGCGCCGACTGCTCCTCCCTTGTCGGCTCTGCCGGCAGCGAGCGCGACAGCCCGCGGCCGCTCTCGTCGACGAGCCCCTGGTTACCCGCCGGCAGGATCAGCCCGCTGGCGACGGCGAGCCATCCGGCCGCGATCGCCACCGTCACGCCCGCCGCCGCGCTCGCAGCGAAGCGCAGATTCCAGGCGCGGAACAACGAACCGGTGGAAGCAGCCCGCTCGCGCATCGTGGTGCGCTCCTTGTGGACGGCCAGGCGGACCTTCCAGTTGAAGTTCTCGTCCAGCGTCTCTTGCGGCGTCCGGCGAACCAAGTCGAGGCTGCGCGCGAGCGACCGCGCCAGCTTCTCGCACGCCGGACACCCCGCGAGGTGCTGCTCGAGGTCGAGCTGCATCTTCTCGTCGCTCAGTCCGTCCACGAACCGAAATATCGCCTTACGTGCCCGTCGGCAGTTCATCGATGCCATTCCTCCTAGAAGTCGATCCCCTTCTCCAGAAGGGGTTCAACGATCTGCCGGAAACAGTTCCTCGCCCGGTTGATACGCGAGCGCACGGTGCCCAGCTTCAGACCCGTGACGGCCGCGATCTCCTCGTACGAAAGCTGGTTGATCTCTCTCAGCACGAAGCTCTCCCTGTACTTCTCCGGTATGCGCCGGATCGCGGTGCTGATCACTTCGCTCAGTTCCGCGTCGTTGATCTGGTCCTCGGGCGACCGCCGTCCATCGGCGATCTCGATCATCCGTTCCTCGTCGCCGTCGCCCGGTCCTCGGCTCCATAGCGAGAGGATGTGCGGTGCCCGAGCGCGTGCGCGCATCCGGTTGCGAACCAGGTTGGTCGCGATCGTGTAGAGCCACGTCGAGAATCTGGCGATCGTCTTGTACTTGTCGGCGTGGATGAACGCTTTGACGAACGCCTCCTGGGCGATCTCCTCGGCCTGGTCGCGGTCTCCCGTCAGTCGCAAGAGGTAGTTGAACAGCCGGACCTTGTACCGCTCGACGAGCACGTCGAAACAGTCCACGTCCCCCCCCTGGACGCGAAGCATCAACTCCTCGTCCGTGAGGTCCTTCCACTTGGCCCTCTCGCGGCCCGGATCAACGAACATGGCGCCCTTTCGCTGTGTGCTTATACCGCGCCCCGGGGGGCGAGTTCCATCGCGGTCGGCCCGGCGCGGTTCCCCCCGGCGGAGGAGGGGGTCGTCATCGTATCACTCGTATTCTTAATAAGTTATGAGTCCGACTGCAAGCGGATTCGCCAGCGCAGTCCCGGCACCCACACGGTGATCTCTTCGCCCACCTCCCCTTTCCAACTGTACGACACGGCGAGCCGCTCGCTGCGGGATGTGCCCGTGAACGGAGCCGGCCACTCGCACGAGCGCACTCGTCCCCCGCCGAAGCGCACCGTGGCGCCGTGCCCGTCCAGGCGCACGCTGACCACCGCCGATTCCGGGGATCCCTCGATGCGCAGCTCGGCGAGCCGGCGGCACGGTGGGGGGATGCCGATCATGCGGCGGATCACCTCGGCGGCGTCGACCTGGAAGCCGGCGACCTCGGCAATCAGGTCGTCCACCGCCGCGCCCTCGTGGTAGGCGCCGCGCTCCCGATCCAGCACGCGCAGCGTGTCCGAGAAGAAGGACACCACGGCGTCCTCGCGTCCGCCGCCGACCGAGCTGCTGGTGAACTCGAACACCGCGTTGCCCCCGGCACTGACCGTCAGCGCGAAACGTCCGCGTACCCGGTATTCATTGACGTCGATGGTCGCGCGACCGCGCATGGTCGGGGCGCCGCGCAAGCCGCCATGCGCGAGCAGTGAGTCCAAGGTGCGGCACGAAGCCGAGGCGGGCAGCGACGGCGCGCGCTCCGCGTGGCGCGCGCAGCCTAAAACGGCTAGCGCGGCCGCCGTGGCCACGGCGGCGCGCCCGAAACCCACCCCCGCGCGACGGGAGCGTACGACCTCATTCCAAATGCCGGGCTGCGGACTCGATCTTCTCAAGAATCTGCGCGTTGCCTTCCTGCAGCCGGCTCGAGCGCTCGTACGCCGCCTTTGCTTCCTCGAACCGGCGCAGTCCGGCGTACGCGTCTCCCAGGTGTTCGAGAATCACGGGGTCGGCGGCGACCACCGCGCTCGCGCGCTCCAGCTCGCGGACCGCGCGCACGTAGTCGCCCATTTGGTAGTAGATCCATCCGAGGCTGTCAAGGTAGTAACCGTTGTCCGGCTCCGCCGCGAGCGCGTGCTCCACGAGCGCCCGCGCCCGTTCGAGATCCTTGCGCATCTCGGCCAGCACGTAGCCGTAGAAGTTGCACACGGCGGGGTCATCCGGATCCATCTCGTAGAGGCGGACGAGATAGCGTTCCGCCTCGTCGAAGCGGAGCTGTTTCTCGGCGACGTTGGCGAGGTTGAGTATGGTCGACCGATCGTCGGCGTTGATGGCGTGCGCGCGCAGCAGATGCTCCCGGGCGAGATCGTATTCGGCCGCACTCCCCAGCGCCAGACCGAGCATGTAGTTGGCTTCGAAATCGGCGCGGTCCGCGAGCGCCGACGCCTCGTGCAGGAGCCCACGCAGGTCCTCCTCGGGCAGATCGACGCGTCCACCCGGCGGCGCGAAGCGGGGGGAGGCCGCAAAGAAAAGCGCCAGGTAGCTGCGGTAATCCGCCGGGGCGATCGAGATCGCGCGCTCGTAGTAAACGCGCGCGCCCGCGGGATCCCCGGAACGGGCGTGAATCTCCGCGACGATCCGGGCCAGCTCGGCGCTGCGCGGCTCCCGCGCGAGCAGCGTCTCGAAGACCTCTCTCGCGTCGTCCAGGCGCCCCGACTCGAAATAGGTGCGGCCGAGCAGCACCTCTGCATCGCGCGGGAGCGGCGAGACGGCCCGCCGGCGCTCGAGCAGGACGATGCCGTCATGGTGACGTCCCGTTTCGAGATACAGGTTGGCCAGCATGGCCACGGCTTCGTCGTTCCCGATCTCCTTGTCGACGGCCCCCTCGAGAACGACAATGGCGTCCTCCACGTGGCCGTCCTCGACGTGCATGCGAGCCAGATCGATGGCCGGCTCGACGAAGCTGGGGTCGGCCTCCATGGCGCGACGCAGCGCGGTCTGAGCGTCGCTCCGCCGCCCGGCCTGTGCCAGCAGCTCGCCGTAGCGGTACCAGAGGTAGGGGTAAGACGCGTCGTAGGCGAGGCAGCGCTCGTACGCTTCGATCGCTTTCTCGTGCTCGCCGATCTCTTTGTACATGTTGCCCAGCAGCCGCTCTGTCTCGAAGCTCGAACGGGTCTCCCGCGCTCGTTCCAAACAGAGGACGGCCGAGCGACGGTCGCGCTTGACCCATCGAACCTTGGCCTTGAGGACGAGCGCGTCGGTGTGCTCGGCGTCGCGGTCGAGAATGTCGTCGAGCACCATCTCGCAGCGCGTGAAGTTCCTTAGCAAGTAGTACGCTTCGGCCAACATCAAGCCCACCGCGGGCTCGCCGTCGCCGAGCCGCCACGCGTATTCCAGATGATCGACGGCCTCCAGCACCCTGCCCATCTTCATCTTGAAGACGCCGACCGTATACTGGCCCCACACGCCCACCTCTCGCCCCTCCGGGGGCGGTTGGCCATCCGGGGACAACTGCGCGGCGGCGGGGAGAGCGGTCAACGAGAGGGTGGCAGCCAAAAAGGCAAGCAGCGGGGTTTTCGCGGCCAGGGTCATGGTGTGTCCTCGAAGCTGCGGGTCCTGGTGTGCGCGATATCGGATTTAGAAGTTGCTTTTCCGACCCGGAATGAACAGTTACATTGTACCAAGGATACACCACCCATGACAAGCGCGTCGCGTCGATATGCCCGCTGGTTCGCCGTCGGCACCTTACTCTGCGTGCTCACCCCGGCGTGCTACACGCTGTTCGATCATCCGCGCCTCGCGCAGTTCGACTACGAGCGCCCCCGCGACAAACGCTGCACGAAGTGCCACGCGCCGGAGCAACTCTGGGCGCTCCTCCACCCGGAGCGCCGAGCGACCCGCACCGAAACCTGGCGCGACTATTACGACTACCCCTGGTGGTTCGATGGGCGTGTGGGGCCGTCCGATACCACGCGCGCCGGGCAAGTTCCCGAGGTGGAAGACGCAAGTGCGCGCTGAGCGGAGTGCCTGCCCACGGCGCGCGCGGTACCGCTTCCGCGCGCACGTCCTCGCCGTGGTCCTGGCCGCGAGCGCGCTCCCGTCGCTCGAGGCGCGCGCGCAGCACACCGTGCGATTCATCGAGCTCGAGGACCTTGGCCTCACGTCACCGATTGCTTGCGGGGCGCGCGCCGCGGCCATGGCGGGTGCCTACGCGGTGGTGGGCGACGATCTCTCCAGCCTCCTCTACAACCCCGCGGGACTCGCCCGCGTCAAGCGCGTTGACGTGGAGCTGGGGCTCTACAGCGAGCGCCACGAAGCCGATCTGACTTTCTACGGAGAGCCTCGCGGGATCGACTCGCGCGCGGGCAGCATCGAGCTGGCCGGCGTCGCCTTTCCCTTTCCCGTCTACCGCGGCAGCCTCGTTCTGGCCGCCGCCGTCTCCCGGCCCTACTCCGCGAATGTCGACCTGCACTACCGGGGCCCCAACGAGGTGGAAGGGACGCTCGACGATTTCCTCCTCCAGCAGAGCGGCTCCTTGCTCGCCTACAACGTCGGCCTCGGGGTGGACCTGTCGGCCGCTTTCTCCGGAGGCGTGTCCGCCTTCGTGCTCGACGGCGGGGTGCAGTCGCTGAAGCAATCCGACTTCCGCGTCGTCGGCGCCCAGCCGGCACTGGAAGTGTTCGTCACCGAAGACGGCTCCCTCGACCTGCGCGGGTTCGGCGCGCGCCTGGGTGGTCAGTTCTTCGTGCACCGTCTGGTGCTGGTAGGCGTGGCGTACACCTCGCCCACGTGGATAGAGGCCCGGGGCGAACGGCTCATCGAGGTGGTGGAGCACGTGGAGAACTCGATCGACCGTTTCACGCAGATCTACGAGCCGGTCTCCGCCACCTACCTGCTGCCGTCGCGCTTGGACTTCGGCGTGGCCTTGACCCTGCCGTGGCTCAGCGTCGCCGGGGAGATGGCCTACACGAACTGGATGGAAGCGGCGGCCGATCAGCGTCGATTCCGCGCGCCCAACTTGGAGACGATCTTCCGTGAAGTGTTCGACGTGCGCGTCGGCGCAGAAGCGACGCTGCCGTGGGCGCCGCTGCGCCTGCGTGGCGGCTATGCACACCGACCCTACCCGACCACGTTCCTGCAAGAGGATCGCATCACCAACGACATCGATGGCCTGGTCAAGGCGAGAGTGGACAACGAGCGGCACGACTGGGCCGGCGGACTGGGGCTCCTCGTGGGACGCGTACTCACCGTGGACGCCGCAGCGACCCTGACATCCGGCGCGCGGTCGGCCGAGCACGTGACGGACCGGCGCGAGAGCTGGCGCTACCTGCTCACCGCCGCCTACCGGTTCTGAGGGTTGTGGCCGTGAGAATGTCCTTGGCACGGGGGGTGCGATGGCCGGGACATGGACACCCGACGCCCGGGATGGCGTCCTCCCCACTGTCCCAACCCCA
>JAOTVO010000360.1 GCA_029863355.1 Candidatus Krumholzibacteriia bacterium | reverse complement strand
AGACTCGCGCGGAGCGCAGCGCTAAGCTCTCTCGTCGCTCGAATACTTGTGTCTTCGATAGTGCTTTCGGTTCGGCAAGGCCCACAGCGCCTTGCGCGCCATCTTTCCCGGTGACGCAAGAAACATCCGTGCGGCGATCGGCAGCGCCGTCTTCAGTCCGCCCTCGAGCCACGCAAACTTCATCTCGCACCACAGATAGCTGAACTCATACCACTGCCATCGTCTCAACACTTCCTCGTGCTTCTCGAGCAGGTGGAAGGCACTCTGCCGCTCCGCTAGCACGGTCTTGTCGCGGGTGAAGGTCATGGTCTGCTTGACCAGCGGGTCGGACAAGCCCGCGAAATGAGCGCCCTGCAACGCCAATCTCAAGTTGAGATCCGTGTCCTCGTGACGGCGCAGATCCTCGTCGAATCCTCCCACGCTGCCAAGGACCTCGCGCCGCGCCATCAACGAACTGGTCGGACAAACCCCGCGCCCGCCGCCGGCCGGCTTCCCCAGCAGGATCAAGCGGGCAACGTCCTGGCCGGAGGGCGCCGGGGTCGCGTCCGCGCCCAGACAGGGCGAGTAAACGCCGGCACCGTTCGGATACAGTTGCGCCGTGGCCGTATAGCCGAGAACGCTCTTCGCGCCGGTTGCGCGTTCGTAGTCGACGATACGCCGGTGTTGCACGGCCAACCGCTGGGGCCGGCTGACGTCGTCGTCGTCGAAGAAAGCCACGAACGCACCCGACGCGTGCTGTAGCACCGTATTTCTGGCCGCTCCCACACCGCAGTTGACGGAATGTCGGATGATGCGCATGCGGCCGTCCGCGGATGCCAGGCGCTCCAGAATGGACCACGAACCGTCCGAGGAGCAATCGTCGACAGCGACGATCTCCAAAGAGGGCCACGTTTGCTCCTGTGCGGAGCGCACGGCCTTCTCGACGCTGTCCTCCGCGTCGAAGCATGTAATGCCGATAGTGATCAGATCCGTCGACATGATCCGTGTGCCAAGGATGGGGCGCGGGTCACTGCCCGAAAACGGCGCGGCGCGCGGCGCTGCGCCCGATCGGCGAGCCAAGGTTAGCATACCGGGTCGATCGCCTCCACACGATCCCTCGCCGCCGACCGGCGGAAACAGGTGGTGCGGGGACGCGCGCGTGCCCTAATATCCACGCGGATGTGCGGAATCCTCGGCATAGTCGCGCGCACCGAGCGCGGGTTGTCGCTGCTCGACGGGCTGGACCATGCCACGCTGCGCCTGGCCCACCGGGGGCCCGACCACGGCGCGGTTTACCGCGACGGGCGCGTGGGCCTGGGGCACCGCCGGCTCGCGGTCATCGACACCTCGAGCGCGGCCAACCAGCCCATGACCGACGACAGCGGGCGCTACACCATCGTCTACAACGGCGAGGTCTACAACTTCCGAGAGCTGCGCGGTCCTCTCGTGTCGCGCGGCGGTCCGCTGCGAACGCAGTCCGACGTGGAGGTCGTGCTCAGGCTGTTCATCGACGAGGGGCCGTCGATGCTGGAGAAGCTGAACGGCTTCTTCGCCTTCGCCATCTACGACCGGCACGAGCAGGCGCTCTTTCTCGCGCGCGACCGCTTCGGGATCAAGCCGCTCTTGGTCTACGAAGACGAGGACAAGCTGATCTTCGCGTCCGAGTTGAAGGCGATACTCGCGTTCCCCGTCCGCAAGGAGCTCGACGACGTCTCCCTCTTCCAGTACCTGCAGCTCAGCTACATACCGGCGCCGCATTCGATCCTGGAGAACGTGCGCAAGCTGGAAGCGGGCTGCTACATGACGATCAAGAACGCGCAGGCGACCACAGAACGATACTACTCGGTGCCGGCGACCGCCACCGAGCCCACGGGCGCGTCCACCTACGACGCCGCGCAGCGGCGACTGGCGGAGACGCTCGAGTCGGCCGTGACCCGACAGTTGGTGTCCGACGTTCCGCTGGGCGCGTTTCTCAGCGGGGGACTCGACTCCACGGTCGTAGTCGCCCTGGCCTCGAGGCACGTGCGGGAGCTGGAGACGTACGCGATCGGCTTTCCCGACAGCCCGCTATACGACGAGAGCGCAGATGCGGCCACGGTGGCAAAGGCGTTTGGAACGCGCCACACGACGTTCGACGTGACCGAAGACGAGCTGTATCAGCACCTGTTCGAAGTGCTGGACCATACCGACGAGCCGTTCGCGGATTCGTCGTCGCTGGCCGTCTACATCCTGAGCAAGTACGCGAGGCGACACGTCACGGTCGCGCTCTCCGGCGACGGCGCCGACGAGCTGTTCGGCGGCTACAACAAGCACTACGGCGAGTACCTGGCGCGGCGCGCCGGCGTACGGGCCGGTATGGTAAGGGCCCTGTCGCCGCTGTGGCGTGTCCTGCCGCGGTCGCGCGAGTCCGCGTTGGGTCACGCCGTCAGACGGCTCGATCGATTCGCGAGGCGGGCAAGCCTCTCGCCGCAGGAGCGCTACTGGAACTGGTGCACCTTCACCGACGAGGACGAGGTCCTGGCCGCGCTGGGCGACCGCTTCAAGGCCCCCGCGTCGATCGCGACTTCGGCCGAGTACAAGGCGAGAAGGGAAGCGGCCACGCACCGAATCGACGGCGGCGACATGAACGACGTCCTCTACGCCGACGTGGCGCTGGTGCTACAGAACGACATGCTGAAGAAGGTGGACTCGATGTCGATGGCCCACGGTCTGGAAGTGCGCGTGCCGTTTCTCGACCACGAGGTGGCCGAGTACGTTCTCGGTCTACCGGCGCACTACAAGATCGATGGTAACGCGCGCAA
>JAOTVO010000359.1 GCA_029863355.1 Candidatus Krumholzibacteriia bacterium | reverse complement strand
ACTTCGCGTCGGGCGCGGACCGTTCCCATGGTCTCGATGATTCCCGTAAACATGTACTAAGCCTCCCCGCCCGCGGCACGCAGCCGCGAGACGATCGCGGTCAAGGTCGACGCGCGGACGAAGCGTACGAGCTCGTCCTCCCCCAGCGCCCCCGCGTCGATACGCACCGCTCCCTCGGGCGCGTTTGCCCCGTCTCCGGCGACGGACACGCCGCGGGCCCCGAAGCGCTCGCGCGACTGAAACCGGTAGAATGCGTCCCAGAGTTCCGACCGCAGGAAGCTGCCGAAGACGGCCGCGCCCCCTTCCACCAGCACACGCCGCAAGCCCATGGCCTCGAGAGCGTCGAGCGCCGCCGCGATGGAGACCCCTCCTTGCTCCGCCTCGCAGCGCACGACGCGCGCGCCGGCGCGCTCGAGGGCGCGCACGCGCTCGCCGCTGGCCGCGCCCGTGCACAGCACGACGTAGGGTCGCCCCAGCACCGACCAGCGGTTGTCGCCGGGCAGGCGCAGCTGCGAGTCGAGGACGACGGGAACGGGGTCGGCGCCACGCTCCTCCGCGTCGAGGCGCCTGCAGTCCAGAAGCGGGCGGTCCACGCGCGCCGTCTCCGCGCCCACCACGACGCAGTCGTGCGCGGCGCGCAGCCGGTGGACGAGGCGGTCCGCCTGGTCACCCGTCACCCGGTCGCGCCGGCCGGGCTCGCGCGCGAGTTTGCCATCGGCCGAGACGGCGAGCTTCAGCGTCACCGTCCGCGACCAGCCGAGCCTTTCGCGGTAGTAGGCGAGATTGTGCAGCACGGCCTCCGCCTCGAGGCATCCCAGCGTCACCTCGACCCCCGCCGCGCGCAGCGCGCGCACCCCGCGACCGAAGACGCGCGCGTCGGGGTCGAGCGCCGGCACCACGACGCGGGCAAGGCCGGCCGCCCCCAGCCCCTCCACGCACGGCGGCGTCCGCCCCGTATGGGCGCAGGGCTCCAGGCTGACGTACAGGGTGGCTCCCGCGGCGCGCGCTCCAGCGACCGCGAGCGCGTTCATCTCGGCGTGCGGCTCGCCGCAGCGCCGGTGATATCCCTCGCCGACCACCCGGTCGCCGGCAACGACCACCGCACCCACGATGGGATTGGGACGCGCCGTGGCCAGTCCCTCGGTGGCCAGGTCCAGCGCGCGGCGGACCATGGCTGCGTCCCTCTCGCCGCGCCGCCCGGCAGCACCCGGCGCCGGAATGAGGGAGGACTGGCCGTCGCGGACATCCAGCGTCATAACCTACTTCTTGATAAGACGTTACGGGAGACTCTCGAGGAGGATTCGATGGGAGGGCGTACGCAGCAATGCCCCGCGCGCGGCCGTCGGCCGGTTCGCGCGCACGGGCGCCACGGCGAAACCTTCTCCCATCCAGACTGTCACTGTCGGCTCCGGGATTCCACCGGATCCTGCGCCCGGGGGCGCTCGCGGGCTCTCACCGCCGGTGGGGACTTTCACCCCGCCCCGAAGGTTTCCTCCGTTCTATTATTGACCCGTGGGCCGGGGCTGTCAAGCCGCCCCGAGCCCCCGTTCATCGGTTCAGGAGAAAAGCGCGTCGACGAACTGCTCGGCCGAGAACTCGGCGAAGTCCTCCAACCCCTCGCCGAGGCCGATGTAGCGAACGGGAACGCCGAGTTGTTGCCGGATGGCGATCACCACCCCGCCCTTGGCGGTGCTGTCGAGCTTGGTCAGCACGATGCCGTCGGCACCCACGTGCTTCGTGAACGCCTCCGCCTGGACGAGGCTGTTCTGTCCCAGGTTGGCGTCGAGCACCAGCAGCGTCTCCACGGCCTCGTTCGACAGCGCTTTGCCGCAGACGCGCTTGACCTTGGCCAGCTCCTCCATGAGGTTCGCGCGCGTGTGCAGGCGGCCGGCGGTATCGACGACGACGACGTCGAGGCCCCGCGAGCGGGCGGCGTTGCACGCGTCGAAGGCGACCGCACCCGGGTCGCCCCCGCCGGCGTGCTGGACCATGTCCACGCCCACGCGCTGGGCCCACACACCGAGCTGCTCGACGGCAGCCGCGCGAAAAGTGTCCGCCGCGGCCAGGATCACGCGCTCGCCGCGTTGCCGGTAGAGGTGGGCGAGCTTGGCGATGCTCGTCGTCTTGCCCACGCCGTTGACGCCGATCACCACGACGGCGCGCGGCCGCGCGGCCGGCGGGGACGGATCGGGGGCCGGGGTCGCGAGCAGGTCGAGGAGTACGCGCCGCAGCGTCGCGCGCGGATCGTCGTCGCCCGCGCGCAGCACCTCGAGGATGCGGTCGGTCGCCTCCACGCCCACGTCGGCGCGCAGCAGGAGTTCCTCGATGTCCTCCGCCTCTTCTGCGCCCAGCGGCGTGCCGCGCTGCAGCACACGGGCGAGCGGCGCCGAGAACGCCTCGCGCGTCTTGCGCAGCTTCTCTTTGAGGTTGAACATGGCCGGGCGTCGGCCGCCGCGCGCGCTAGGCGCCGGCCGCGCCGGCGCCGACCTCGCCCGGACGCGCGGCCGGGGCGGTGTGCCGACGGAAGCGCTCGGCGTCGTCGAGGTGGACCGAGATGAGCTTCGACACGCCGGGCTCCTCCATGGTCACGCCGTAGAGGTTGTCGGCGGCCTCCATCGTCTTCTTGTTGTGCGTGATGACGATGAACTGGGTGTGGTCGGTGAACGACTTGAGGAGCCGGACGAAGCGGCCGATGTTGGCGTCGTCGAGCGGGGCGTCGACTTCGTCGAACACGCAGAAGGGGCTCGGCTTCACCAGGTAGATGGCGAAGAGCAGCGAGAG
>JAOTVO010000358.1 GCA_029863355.1 Candidatus Krumholzibacteriia bacterium | reverse complement strand
AGATCCTGGCTCTTGCACGTGGCGGAGACGCGCTACGCGCCCGCCGTCGACGCGCTGGAGGATTACCTCGGTCGCGTCGGCCGCCGCTGGCTGATTCGGTCCATCTACGAGCGCATGGCACAGACCGAGGAAGGCCGGCGCTGGGCGCGGAGCGTCTACCAGAAGAAGCGCGGCGCTTACCACCCCGTCACGCGCATGGCGATCGAGCAGGAGATCGGCACCGGCGGGGAGCGGGACGGCGCATCGCCGTGATAGAAGGCCGCATCTGAGTGTCGCCGATGACGTCGCAGTCGCGTGCCACCCTCTACGGACTCGCCACCGTCCTCCTGTGGTCCACGGTGGCTTCGGCGTTCGAGCTCACGCTGCGCCATCTCGAGCCGCTGGAGCTCGTCGTCTACGCGAGCGTCGTGTCGCTCGTTATCCTCGGCGCGATGCTCGTCGCGCGGGGGGACCTGCGCCTCGCCTTCGCCGGCACGCGCCGCCAGTACCTGCGATCGTTCCTGCTGGGCGCGCTCAACCCCTTCCTCTACTACCTCGTTCTCTTCAACGCGTACGACCGCCTGCCCGCGCAGGAGGCGCAGCCGCTCAATTACACGTGGGCGCTTACCCTCGCCGTTCTCTCTGTGCCGCTCCTGGGCCAGCGCATCGGCAAGCGCGACTTCGCCGGCCTGGGCCTGGGTTACCTGGGCGTGCTGGTCGTCTCGACGCACGGCGACATCCTGGGCCTGCGCTTCACCGACGGCCTCGGCGTCGCGCTCGCCCTGGGCAGCACCCTGATCTGGGCGCTCTACTGGATTTACAGCACCAAAGATTCCCGCGACCCCATCGTCTGTTTGTTTCTCGCCTTCGCCTGCGGTGTGCCACTCGTCGTGCTCTACTGGCTCGTCGCCGGCGAGCCGCGCCTGCCCGACGCGCGCGGTCTCCTGGGGGCGGCGTACGTGGGCGCTTTCGAGATGAGCGTCACCTTTGCGCTGTGGCTCTACGCGTTGCGTCTGTCCGCGAACACCGCCAAGGTGGGAAGCCTCATCTTCATCTCGCCGTTCATCTCGCTCGTACTCATTCACTTCGTCGTCGGAGAGGACATCCGCCGCTCGACCATCGCCGGCCTGGTCCTGATCGTCGCCGGCCTCGCCGTGCAGCGCTACCGGCCGAAACGCGCGGCAGACAGCGGTCCCGCGGCGTGTTAACATGAGCCCATGCGGCCGCTGCGTAAAGGGTCCTACCACGTCGTCGCGGGGCGCCACTACGGCACGCCCAAGGAGCTGTGGGGGTTTCGGAGTCAACGCGCGAAGGCGCCTCCCGCGCGTACCGCACGCGCCTTCGTCTCGGCCCATCGTGACTTGCTCGGGCTCTACGGCGTGCTCGGCTCCCTGCGCCCCGCGCGCGTCATCCACAGCCTCGGCGCAAAGCACGTGATTCTGCAACAGTGGCTCCGCGGCGCGCGCGTGCACCGCGCGTACGTGACCGTGCATATCGGCACCGACCGGCGCGTCTATCTGGTCAAGAACCGCGCCATGCCGGCTGTCCTCCTTCCCGGCAGAACCCCGGCACGCCTCACGCCGAGGCAGGCCATGCGTCGCGCGCGGCGCTACATGGGGCTCTCGCGCTCCGAGACACGCTCGTTCCGCACGGAGCGCCTGTACTTCCCGTTGGCGGACGGTCTCAGGCTCGCCTACCGTATTCGCCTCCACGTGCACGATCCGCGCGAGGAGTGGATCGTCTACGTCGACGCGCGTAGCGGGGATATCCTCTCGGAATACGACAACCTGGCCAAGGCGGTGGGCCAGGCGCGCGTGTTCGACCCCAACCCGGTCATCGCGCTCGGCGATCACAGGCTCGTGTTGACGCCCAAGGGCAACCCGCGGCGGCGCCACGCAGACGAGGCCTACGTCAACGTGCGTTTGCGCGGCCTCGAGGGCAACGGCCGGCTCGATGGCAAGCGGGTGACGACTCGGCCCACCGGCGCTGGGCGCGTGCGGCGAAAGGACCACCGTTTTCTCTTCGACGCGGCCGACCGCGGCTTCGAAGAGGCCATGGTCTATTTCCACGTGGACCGCGCGATTCGCTATCTCGAATCGATCGGCTTCCGCGGCCGGCGCGCCATCTTCCGCGCCCCCGTGCCGGCCGACGTGAGTGCGACCACCGAAGACAGCTCTTGGTACAGCCCGGGGCTGCGTCAGCTGAGCTTCGGAATGGGCGGCCGTGTGAACGACGCCGAGGATGCCGAGACGATCCTGCACGAGCTTGGGCACGCCCTCCAGGACGCGATCTGCCCGGATTTCGGACAATCCGCGCAGGCGGCGGCGATGGGGGAGGGGTTCGGCGACTACTTCGCCGCCAGCTTCTTCGCCGAGCGCAAGCCGCCGCGCTACCTCACGACGGTGATGTCATGGGACGGCATCCTCTACACGGAGAACGATCCGCCGTGCGTGCGCAATATCGACACGCCGCTGACCTTCGAGAGTTTCGATTCCAACGCCGACGAGCACGACAACGGGCTCATCTGGGCCGGCACCCTGTGGGACATCCGGCGCCGGCTCGGCCGCGAGACGGCGGATCGCCTGATCGTCGAGAGCCACTTTCAGCTGGACGGGTTCACCACTTACGCCCGGGGCGCTCGGGCCATCATCGACGCCGACGACAACCTCTGCCGGGGCGCGCACCGGCGCGCGCTGCGGCGCATCTTCCACTCGCGCGGCATCGGGCCCGTGCAGTAGAATCCGCGGACAAGGTCTTTCATAGGAGGAACAGCCATGCGAATACCGATCAAGGTCGGGCGCGCCG
>JAOTVO010000357.1 GCA_029863355.1 Candidatus Krumholzibacteriia bacterium | reverse complement strand
CGCTGAGGCGCCTGGAATCCAAATCGTTCGCCGCCCCTGACAAGGGAAAGGCCTCCCGCGCTCATGGCGCGGGAGGCCTTTCGCGTACTCGCCTCGACGCGGGACCGGCCTACAGCGACCGGAAGCTCACGACCTCTAGGTACTTCACGCCGTCGAACTTGCGCACGCGTGTGGAGAGCTCGAAGCCCTGCTCCGTCTCCGCCTGGTGCATACGCTTGATCATGTGGTTCTTGACGAGCGGGTAGACCTTGCCGTCCTCAGTCTTTACCAGCGGGGCGCAGCTGGCGGTCTTTTTGTACGTGCAGCTCCCGCACGCCATCGTGCCCACGACGACGAGGCGCTTGGCCTCGCGGTACGGAATCTCGTCTGTGATCTCGCCCAGTGCGGCGGCGTTGGCGTGGGCCTTCTCCCCGCACTCGGCCTTGGTATAGCCGGCGACCGCCGCCTTGCCCGACGCCGGGCAACAGGCGGCCGCGGCCGCCGAGCGGGCGCACGCGCTGGCCGACTTCGTGCCGGCCGCCGTGGCGGCCTTGCCCGAGCACGAGGACGACGCCGTCGAGGCCTTCGCCTGGTCCTTGCAGGCCACCGCGTCACCGGAGTCGCCGGCGGCCACGAGCGCCACGGCGAGCACCAGCACCGCAGCGGCGCCGATGATCATGAGCTTTTTCAACATGGGTCCTCCTAAGCAGGTTTGCGAATCGCGGGCATGCCCGGGGTCGGTAATGGAAGGCCCATGGTCCACGATTCGAGGCGCACTGTCAACCCGGGGTCATCCCGGGCCGGTCATCCATCATACGTTGCGGGCCCGGGCGGGTTCCCCCAGGGCTCGATACCGGCCGCTGGGCGAGGCGCGAGGGCGCCGTAACTCTGCCCATGGCTTGCAATTGACGACAACGGCGGCGGCGCGGATACCCACCCGCCGCCACGTGTCTGACTCGTGAGTCGGCTTCGCGCGAGAACCCTTACGTCCCGGCGCGATTCGACGGCGTCACCACGCGACGGGCTCGCCGCGCTGCACGCGGGAGCCGTGGCGCGTCACCCGGCACGCGGGGAGCTCCGCGTCGTGCTCGAAGAAAAGGACCCAATCCTCGTCTGCCGCCCGCTCGAGCAGCGGCACTTTCTCCTCCATCGTGCGCACGGGGTCGAGGTCGTAGGCCATGACGTAGGGCGTCTGGATGTGGTGCTGCGTCGGCACCAGGTCGCCGCAGTAGAAGAGCGTGCCCTCCTCGCCCGAGATGCGCGGGAGCTGCTGGCCCGGCGAGTGTCCGTCGAACACCAGCAGGTCGAAGCCCGGGTGCAGCGACCATTGACCGTCGTGGAACTCGAGCACGTCCTTGCGCTCCATCACCTCGAGGCGGTCAAGCAGATAACTGGCCCGATCGCGGGGGTTGGGCCGGAGGGCGTGCGCCCATTGCGAGCTCTGCACGTGGTGGATGGCCCCGGGGAACACGAGCTGCCATCCGTTCCCGTTCCTTTCCACCACGCCGGCCGCGTGGTCGAAGTGGAGGTGCGTGAGCACGACGTCGGTGATCTCGCGCGCCTGCACGCCCGCCGCGGCCAGCGCGTCGACCAGGGGGACAACCTCGCGGAACGCGTAGATACGCTCGGTCTTCTCGTCGTAGCCCGTGCCGGCGCCGACGTCCACGAGCACGGTGCGACCGCCGGTGCGCGCGATCAAGAGCCGCATGGCCATGGGGATGCGGTTGGCGTCGTCGGGAGGCAAGAGGCGCTCCCAGATCGCCTTGGGGACGACGCCGAACATGGCCCCCCCGTCCAGCCCGAAGCGGCCGGCCAGGCACGCGCCTAGATCCCAGTCGCCGATTCTCACTCCGCAGCCTCCTCGGTCACGACGGCGGTGCCGTAGGCGACCAGTTCCGCGGCGTTTTCCATCACTTCCGTGGTCACGAAGCGCACGCACACCACCGCGTCTCCCCCCAGCGCGGCCGCCTGCTCGCGCATGCGATCGAGCGCCTGCTCGCGCGCCTCGGCCATGAGCTTGGTGTATTCGGTGATCTCGCCGCCCGTTATGTTCTTGAAAGCGGCGAGCAGATCCCTGCCGATGTGGCGCGCGCGGATGGAACTGCCCTGGACGAAGCCCAGCGCCTTGACGATGTGTCGTCCCGGGATCTGCTCGGTAGTCACGATCATCATCGCCGTACCCCCTTGTACGGATCGTTCCGGCTCTCGTGGAAGCGCTCGCGCGCGACGGAAACGAAGATCACGAGCAACCCCACCAGGATCACGGTGATGCTGATTCCCTCGTAGGTCAAGAAACTCGGCGACGTCACCGCCTTGAAAACGGCGGCGGCCAGCAGCGCGATGACGCCGACGACGAGGAGCAGGAAGCCTGTCCCGCGCTCGCACCGCCGATAGATGCTCTCCCAGTAGCCCTCCCAGAAAGCGTCGTCGGGCGGTCGCAGCCTGAGCTCGTCGGTCAACCGCACCACGCGCCCCAGCGCGGTCAGCTCGGCGCGACAGACGTCGCAGGCGTTCACGTGCGCCTCGTACTCGGTCTTCTCGGCGCCATCCAGCTCGCCGTCGAGCAGGCGCATCCCGTCGGTCTGGAAACGCGTGCATTCCATGTCAAACCACCTCCCCGGCGGTGCGACCCTGCGGCAACGACGCCTCCGGCTCGGGCAGCCCCTCGCTCTCGAGGCGCTCGATCGCCTCCTTGAGCGCCCGGCGCGCGTAGTAGAGCCGCGACATCACGGTGCCGATGGGAATCTCCAGCGTCTCGGCAATCTCCTTGTACGAGCAGTCCTTGAAATGTTTGAGCACGATGATCTCCC
>JAOTVO010000356.1 GCA_029863355.1 Candidatus Krumholzibacteriia bacterium | reverse complement strand
CGGACACCTCGTGGATCCCAACGCCTCCCACGTTCAGATCGCGCTGGGTGCGATCGACGCGCTCGACCCGATCTACTGCAATTTGGGGTGGTGGCCGTGCCACAGCCAAGCCCCGCTGATCGACAACGTGCTGTTCTATCGCCAGGCGAATTTCGGGCCGAAGTGGACCGTGCGCGCCATCGACCTCTTCCAGGACACCTTCCCCCGCGACGGTAGCCTCACGGGCACCGGTCGCGCCGACATGGCGCAGGATCCCGCGCACGGCTATCACGAGCCCGAGTATTTCCCCGGCGACTCGGCAGTGGTGTACAGCGTGACGGACTACAACGGCCTCGCCTTGGTGGGCGGGCCGCCCTACGACCACCGCGCCGTCTACTGCTACGTCTCCGTCGCGCCGCCGGACCCGAACAAGGCGGGCGTCAATCTGGAGAACAGCAACCTGCTCGGCGGTCTGCCGCGCTTCGCCTACCGGGGCATGGTGAATGCGGCGGGCATGGACTGGACGCAGCTCAACTGCGACCGCCGGCGCAACAGCGCGGGGGTGGCGCTCAGCGACGCGCGCTTCTGCATCGACCTGCCCGACAATCTGTTCGAAGCCGGCGACACGATTCATTACTTCTTCGGCGCGCACAACACCCTGAACGAATGGAGCTACTGGACGCGGGAGGCGGGGGCCGCCTACGCAATCGAGGAGGCGGCGGCGCTTCCACTGGAGTTCCAGATCTTGCCGGGTGCGGGGGCCGCCCGCGGCGGCGACATTCTGTACGTGGACGGCATGGACGGCCTGGGCGCGCAGCCCTACTTCGATACCGCCTTCCAGCAGCTCGCCGATTACGGCAAGTACGTGGACCGCTTCGACGTGAACGGCCCGTCGTCGGGGGTGTCGAACCGCCTGGGCACGCGCGTGTACGACATCGCCCAGCTGACGACGCCGTACCGGGCCATCGTCTGGAACACCGGGGACCTCCCCATAACGATCGGCGACGGCACGGGGAACCCGGAGAAGTCCAACGACTGGCTCGTGCTAGACGCGTTTCTGCAGGGTCTGTGGGACGCGGAGCAGACCGGTGGCCTCTACCTCAACGGCGACGACCTGCCGTCCGTCTGGGCGGGCCAGGTCGGTGCCAGCGCGGTGGCCATGAGAGACTGGCTGCACTACAGCCTGCCGGCCGGTGGCGACAACCACCTGCCGCTGGTGGGCGTCAGCCCGTACGGTGTGGGCTTGCGGGTTGCCGACAACGCGTTCGGCGATCCGGTCGGCCGCCACGCGCTCGGTGTGGACACGCTGGTCGCCTTCGGTGGCTGCCCGGCCATCAACGACTTTGACTTCGTCACACCGACCGGTGCTGCCACCGTTCAGATGGAGTACAGAGGCGTTGGCGACCTCGGCCCCGGTACGGCGAACGCCATCATCGGCGAGCGCCACCCGAGCCTGGGCGGCACGGTCAGCGTGCTGATGTCGGGATTCAGCTTCCACTACATCCGTGACGATCGGCTCACGGCGGAGCTGGACCGCGCCCACCACCTGAGAGACGTCCTTAGGTGGTTCGCGACGGGGCCACTAGGTCCCCCGACCGGCGCGGGAGACGGTCCGCGATACACGAACAGCCTCGCGCAGAACTATCCCAACCCCTTCAACCCGACCACGACGATCACCTTCACCGTGAAGGCGCGCACGCGCGTGCGCCTGCGCATCTACGACGTGACCGGCGCACTGGTGAAGAAACTCGTGGACGACGTGCGCGCACCCGGCATCACGCACGAGGTGCGCTGGGACGGTCGCAACGAGGTGGGCAAGTCGGTAGCGAGCGGGGTGTACTTCTACCGCCTGGTGGCGAAGGACTTCGTGCAGACTCGAAAGATGGTCGTCCTCAAATGACCGGCCGGCGCGCCGACGGGCCAACCCGTTCTCCCATAACCCCGTAAAGCCGTTGACTTTATTGGGTCCATCGCCTACGCTCTCGGGGTTGTGCGTCGCCTGAGTGGCTCCGCCCGCACCCTTCTGAAAGGAAACCCATGCGCGTCCTGATCACCGGGATCACCGGCTTTGCCGGGAGCCATCTGGCCGACTACTGCCTCGCGCGCGGCGACGTCGAGGTGCACGGCACCATCCGCTGGCGCAGCCGTACGGAGAACGTGGATCACTTGGAGGGGAAGATCGAGCTGCACGAGTGCGACTTGCGCGACGCCACCTCGGCGCGCGAAGTGGTGGATCGGGTGCGCCCGGACTACATCTTCCACCTGGCCGCGCAGAGCTTCGTGCCCACCAGCTGGCGCGCGCCCACGGAGAGCCTCACCACCAACGTGATCGGGCAGCTCAACATCTTCGAGGCGGTGCGCAGGACCGGCCACTCGTGCCGCATCCAGCTGGCCTGCTCCAGCGAGGAGTACGGCATGGTGGGCGCGGACGAGCTGCCCATCAAGGAGACCAACCCGCTGCGCCCGCTCTCGCCCTACGGGGTGAGCAAGGTGGCGCAGGACATGCTGGGTTACCAGTACTACATGAGCTACAAGATGGATATCGTGCGCACGCGCGGGTTCAATCACACGGGGCCGCGGCGCGGGCCGGTGTTCGTGTGCTCGGACTTCGCCAAGCAGATCGTCGACATCGAGAAGGGGCGCAAGGAACCGGTGATCCGCGTGGGCAACCTGGACGCGCGGCGCGATTTCACGGACGTGCGCGACATGGTGCGCGGCTACTGGCTAGCGCTGGAGAAGGGAAAGCCGGGCGAGGTCTACAACATCTGCGCGGAGAAGGACTGGGTCATTCGCGAGATCCTGGACAAGCTGCT
>JAOTVO010000355.1 GCA_029863355.1 Candidatus Krumholzibacteriia bacterium | reverse complement strand
CGCTGATCCACGGCGGGCCCAGCGGCGTGGACGAGGATTTCTTCACCGAGCGCACGACGAACTATCCGCACGTGCTCGCCGCGCGCGGCACCTTCGTGTTCAAGGTCAACTACCACGGGAGCGGCGGCTACGGGCTCGAGTGGCTCGAGTCCATCAAGGGCCACTACTACGAGTACGAGGTGCCCGACATCCTGACCGGTCTCGACCACCTGATCGCGCGCGGTCTGGTCGACCCCGAGAAGCTCGGCATCATGGGCTGGTCCAACGGCGCCATCCTCGCCATCGCCTGCTGCGTCGAGAGCGACCGCTTCAAGGCGCTCTGCGCGGGAGCGGGTGACGTGAACTGGTCGAGCGACTACGGCAACTGCGCCTTCGGCGCCGCCTTCGACGAGGCCTACTTGGGCGGGCCGCCCTGGGAGCAGACGAGCGCGTACGTGGAGAAGTCTCCGATCTTCCGCATCGACTCGCTGCGCACGCCCACGCTCGTTCTGCACGGCGACCGCGACACATCCGTGCCCACCGAGCAGGGCTGGCAGCTCTTCCGCGCCCTGCAGCAGGCGGGCACCGCACCCGTGCGCTTCCTCCTCTTCCCGGGCGCGGGGCACGGGCTGGTCAAGCCCGCGCACCAGCGCCGCAAGATGGAGGAGGAGCTGGCGTGGTTCGACCGCTATCTCTTCGGCGCGCCGGACGCCCCCGGCAAGCCGCTCGACGAGCGCTCACCGCTCGCGCTGGCGATGGAGAAGTCGCGGGTGGCGCGCGTGGGGTCGATCTACGGCGTAGAGTTCGAGGCGTCGATCGTTCCCGAGATGGTGACGGCGGCCGGGGCCGAAGTGACCCGGTTCGAGATCACCAATGCGCAGTTCGCCGCCTTCGACCCGCACTTCAGCTATCCGGTCGGCGCCGACGACCACCCCGTGACCGGCATCTCCCCGCCGCTGGCCCAGGCGTACTGCCTGTGGCTCGACCAGAAGATGGGCGGCAAGCACCGCCTGCCCACTACGGCCGAGATGGACGCGCTGTTGGAGATGGCCGAGCCCAACCGCGGGCGCGAGAACACCCTCGAGCGCTGGCTCGGTTACACGCCGACGCCCGACGAGTTGGAGATGCTCCAGCCGGCGCTCGACGAGCTCGAGCGTGCGCGCGACCTCACCGAGCCCGTGGGCTCGTTTGCGGCCACGGGGGGTGTCTACGACCTCATGGGCAACGCCGCCGAATGGGCGACCGACCCGAAGGGGGAGGGTCGGGTCGTCGGGTTGTGTGCGCGCTCGCTGGCCGACAGGCGCGCGGGCGCCGAGCGCGCGCCCCTCTCCTACGTAGGCTTCCGCGTGGTGCGGGAGGGCAACGCGGCGCGCGGTCGCTGAGCCCGCGCGGCGCTACCGGCGCGGCACGAGCCGCGCCGCGAGCCGCTCGACGGTGAGCGCGCGCGGCTCGACGCGCACGCCGCGCGCGGCCAGCGCGTCCTGCAATGCGACCACGAGGGGTGTGCGCCCATGTGGCCACGCCGTCCGTGCACCCGCCTCGCCGCCCGCGGTGTCGATCTCCGTCTCCACCGTTCCCTCGCGCAGGAAAAGCACGCGATCGCACGTCTCGCAGAGAAAGGCTACGTCGTGCGACGCCACCACCACCGCCGCACCGAGCGCGCGCGCCTCGGCGACGCGCGCGCGCAGCGCATCCACGCCGGCCCGGTCGAGGCACGAGGTGGGCTCGTCGAGGAGCAGGAGGTCGGGGGCGAGGGCGCCGGCGACGGCGAAGGCCACGCGGCGCATCTCGCCCAGGCTCAGGTGGAAGGGAAAGCGCTCGGCGAACTGGCCCGGTTCGAGGCCGACCGCGCGCAGCGCGTCGGCGGCGCGGCGCGCGGCTTCCGCCCGCGCGACCCCGCGCCGCTCGAGGCCAAAGGCGATCTCCTCGCGCACGCTCTCGGCGAAGAACAACCGCTCGGGGCTCTGCGGCATGTAGAACGCGTGCGTCTCCTTGCCCGCGCGCCGGGGTCGCCGCACGCGGCCCGCGCTCGGCGCCAGCGCGCCGGCGGCGACCAGGAGCAGCGTCGTCTTGCCGGCGGCGTTCGCGCCGGCCAGGCCGACCACCTCGCCCGCGCGCAGGACGAGATCGACGCCGCGCAGCACCTCGCGCGCGCCGTAGGCGAAGCCCACCCCGTCGAGGCCCACCACCTCCTCACCGTATGCCACCGCGGGCACCTCGTCGGCCACGCGCGCCGTCACTTCCACCGCGCCGGCCAGCACGTCGGCGAGCGCATCCACGCCCGCGCCGGTGCGCCCGGCGAGATCATCCATCCCCAGCCGGCTCGAGAGGACGCGAGAGAGCGCGCGCAGCGGCGGCGGGTCGAAGGCGAAGCCGCCGGCGTCGGCCCACGCGTAGACCGACGCGGTCGGGCCGTCGAAGACACACCGCCCCTCGCGCAGGCCCACCGTGCGCGGCGCGCACTCCAGGTCAGCGCCGCCGGGCGTGGCCCACACCACCGCCGCGCCGTCGCGCGCCATTTCGTCCACGAACGCCATGCAGCGCGCCGCGTGCTCGGCGTCCAGGTGGGCGGCGGGCTCGTCGAGGAGGAGCAGCTCGGGCGCGGCGAGCCACACCGTGGCCAGCGCCACACGCTGCTGCTCGCCTCCGGAGAGCGCGTGCGGATGGCGGTCGAGGAGGTGCGCCAGGTCGAAGCGCGCGATCGCCTCGTCAACGCGCGCGCGCGCCGCGCTCGCGTCGCTCACCTCCGGCGTGGACAGCGCCAGCTCGTCGCGCACGGTGGCGGCGACGAGCTGGTTCTCGGGCTCCTGCAACAGA
>JAOTVO010000051.1 GCA_029863355.1 Candidatus Krumholzibacteriia bacterium | reverse complement strand
AGTCGCCGCGCATCTGAACGGTGGTGAGCGGAAGGTCACGCGCGCGCGCCCTCTCGCCGATGGCACTCCCGGGCCGCGCCACCAGGCGCACCTCGCGCCCCCGCGCCCGCAGCCGCTCGGCGGTGTCGAGCATCCAGCGCTCGCCGCCGCCGAAACGCAGGAGCGAAGAGACGAATACGACGCGACGCGCGCCGTCCGGCGCCGCGGGGTCCGCTCGCCGGCTGACCTCGGTCGGGGTGGCTTCCATCGGACTCGTTGATCCCGCATGGTCGGGTAGACCGATTCTACCACCGGCGCTGGGCGCCGCCACGCCTTTCTGGGGAACCACGGGGTTCGCCGCCCCCTCCCCCGGACGGACCGGGAACGACCCGCCACGCCAGATTGTGCGGCACGGCTGTTGCAGGTTTCTCCAAGACACCATTTCTTTTCCGAAGAGATGAACGGGTTATCGCGAAACGCACTGGTGGCGGCCATGCTGGTCCTGGGGGCGGCGTGCTCGCCGAGCACCGCGCCGCTGCAAGAGACGGGGGGGTGCGTGACCGACCTGGCTTGCCCGGCGGGCGAGGAATGCGGCGCGGGCGGGTGCCAGCCGCTGGCCCCGACCCTGTACCCGCACATCCAGACGGCGTCTGCGCTCTTCCGTCCGCACCTGGACGGCAACGAGGCCTCGTGGCGCGCCGCCCATAACGACGTGCTGATCGCGTTCGTGGCCGGCCACGTCGACGCGTTCCGCGCCGTCAACCCCCACGTCCGGCTCTTCGAGTACATCAACATTCGTTACCACCGCTACGACGACGTACCGCCGACGGCCAGCGACTGGGCGATCGCGCACGGCTACGATCCGGAGGACTTCTACCTGCACTACCGCGAGGACGTCGACGTGCCCACGTGGGAATCCATCGTGCTCGTCGGCGGCTACCCCCCGGGCCGCGTGCCGGGGTGGGTTCCCGGCGGCCCCACGCCGTCGGCGTCGGCCGTGGCGCGCTACCAGTCGCGCGCGGTCGGCTTCTACGGCGGGGGCAGCACGATCTTCTACATGGCCAACGTGGAGCACGCGCCGATGCGGCTCTTCATCGCGGCGCACATGGCCGCGCTCCTGGACGGCTCGTACTACGGGGTCTCGTTCGCGACCGGTCCCATGGACGGCATCATCGTGGATAACGCCATTCACTATCCGCAATTCGACGAGGGCCTGCTCGCGCACACGCACGAGTATTGGGGGCTGCCCAACGACGACTACCACCCCTACGCGCGCGCCTTCGAGACCCTCTACCCGGAGATGGCCCAGGCGCTGGCGGCGCGCCTCGGTTTTCCGGCGGACCTTCTGATCAACTACGGGCACGCGTCGTTCCTCAACAACAACAACCTCGTCGCGCGCAACATCCAGAAGACCACGCCGTGGGCCTGGGCCCAGGTGTGGGTGACTTACCGCGGCTATGCATCGCCGACGCTCGGTCCCACGCGCTGCATCACCTACGAGCGGGACTACGAGCACGCGGTGGCCGCCGTCGTGCGCCAGACGCGCGCGCTCGGCCGGCGCGTGCTGGGCGTGCACGACCTCGGCGGCGGCGGCGCCGGCTCCGACCGAGGCCGGCTCTTCACGCTCGCCCTCTACTACCTCCTGCACAACCGGCACACCTATTACCTCTACGAGACGGTGAACGGCCACCAGGGGGCCGGTCCGCTCTCCGCTTGGCAGTGGAACGAGGCGGTGACGTTCGACGTCGGGCAGCCGGCGCCGGTGCCGCCGGGTCGGGTCGACTTCGACGGCAAGGCCGGCACCACCGAACACTACCTCCTCGCCAGCGGAGCCGATCCCTACGACGGAGGCCTCACCTACCGCGTCTTCGCCCGGCGCTTCACCAACGCGCTCGTCATCGTGAAGATGCTGCCGGAGGGCTCGGTGGTGGACGACCGCTCGATCACCACGCACCCGCTCGACGGCTCCTACGCGGTCTTGCAGGCGGACGGCACGCTGGGCGCGGTCGTCACCGAGGCGACCATCCGCAACAACGAGGGCCTGATTCTGATCCCAGTCGACTGAGCCGGCGTTACTTGCGCCGGAGCACCAGGTAGGTGATGTCGTCGCTCTGGCGCGCGCGACCGATGAACGTCTTGAGATCGGCGTGGAGCGCGCGGCAGAGCTGGTGCGGCGTGAGCGCGAAGTGGCCCCGCAGGGATTCGAGCAGGCGCGCCTCGCCGTACTCCTCGTCGCGAACGTTGCGCACCTCGATGGCGCCGTCGGTGTAGCACACGAGCACCTCGTCGTCCACGCGCAGGCGGCCCTCCTGCAGCGGCGGGTCCTCGAAGACGCCAAGCACCGGGCCGCCCACCTCGAGGGCGCGATGCGTTCCGTCGGGCGACATCAAGAACGGCGGATTGTGGCCGGCGTTGCAGTAGGTCAGCTCGCCGGTGTTTGGGTCGAACACGCCGATGAAGGCGGTGACGAAGTCCTGGGGGCGCACCGTTTCCAGGAGGATCTGGTTGGCGCGGGCGGCGATCTGGCGGGCGCTGGTGAGATAGGGAGCCACCGTGTGCAGCGTGGCCCGGAAGCACGACATGATGATCGAGGCGGGCACGCCCTTGCCCGCCACGTCGGCGATGGCAAACGCCTCCAGGCCGCCGCGCACGGGAAAGTGGTCGTAGTAGTCGCCGCTGACCTCCAGGGACGGAAAGTTCACCCCCGCGATCCGGTATCCGCCTACCGCGTGCGCGCGCAGCGGTGCGAAGAACTCCTGCACGGTGCGCGCCACGCGCAGCTCGTCCTGGATCTCCCGCATCTCCTGCTGCTCCTCGTAGAGGTGTGCGCGCTCGATGGAGGCGGCCGCCTGCGCCGCAAAGGTCTGGAGCAGCCGCAGATCCGCCGGCTTGTAGGCGGCAACGCGGTCGTTTTCGAGGTTGAACAGGCCGATGAGCCGATCGCGAGTCACCATGGGGGCTACCATCTCCGAGCGCGTGCGCGGGCGTGCGTTGACGTAGAGCTCGTACGCGCGGACGTCGTCGACGATCAAGCCCTCTTGCTTCCGCGCGGCGAGCCCCACGACACCCTCGTCGATCTTGAGGTCGAGCTTCGCCTCCGACCCCCTGGGATAGCCGCGGCTGAGCATGCTCACGATCGCGCCCCGCTCGCGGTCGAGCACGAAGATCGCGGCCGCGTCGTACGGCACCAGGCGCTTGAGGTTCCTGAGGATGCGCTTGAGCGCCTCGTCCAGGGTGAGCGACTTGCCCATCGACTCGCTCACGCGGGCGAAGAGCGAGTATTCCAGCTCCAGGCGGCGCAGCCGCTCGCGCAGGCGCGCGCCGGCCACGGCGGTGGCGATGTGCTCGCCCACCGCCTGCGCCAGGACGAGGTCGTGTTCGGCGTAGGGCGCGTTGCCGCGCCGGTTGACCGCCTCGACCACGCCGATGACGTCGCCTTGGTGCACGAGGGGCACGGCGAGGATGGTGCGCGGGCGCAGGCCGAGCTTGCGCTCGAGGGCCAGCGACACCCCGCGGTCGCCGCGCGCGTCCGCGACGAGCAGCGGTTTGCCGTCACGCACGACGGTTCCCGCCACGCCTTGCCCCACGGGAATGCGCACGCCGCGCAGGCGCTGGTCGCGCTTGCCTCTGACCGCCTCGAAGACCACGTACTCGCCCTCCTCGTCCACCAGGAGCAGCAGGACGGCCTCCGCGGCGAAGGCCCTGCGGAAGATGCGCATGATGACGTGCGGGAGGCGCTGATGCTCGTGGGTGGCGTTCAGGGCGCGGCCGGACTCGACCAGCGCGGCCAGCTCGCGCGCCGTAGCAGCCAGTCTTTCGTCGGTGGTCACTGCGTTTCGCTCCGGAGGGGAAGTGTCTCAGCGCGCCTACGCCGGGCACAGCGCGCGCACGCGCTCCGCGATGGCGAAGAACGCCTGCGCAGGAATCGAGTCGGGGGCGTGTTTGACGATGGGAACTCCGGCGTCTCCCCGCTCGCGGACGATGGGGTCGAGGGGGATCTCGCCCAGAAACTCCGTGCCCAGCCTTGCGGCCAACTCGCGCGCGCCGCCCCGGCTGAAGATCTCCGTGCGCTCGCCGCAGTGCGGGCAGGCGAAGTAGCTCATGTTCTCCACGATGCCCAGGACCGGAGCCCCCACCGTCCGGTACATCTGCAGGCCCTTCTCGGCGTCGACGAGCGCCAGCTCCGAGGAAGTGGTGACGATGACGGCGCCGGTGATGGGCACGGTCTGCACGAGCGTGAGCTGCGCGTCACCGGTGCCCGGCGGCATGTCGACGACGAGGTAGTCGAGCTCGCCCCAGTCGACGTCCTGCAGGAACTTCTTCACCACGCCCATCACGATCGGTCCGCGCCAGATGACGGGGCGGTCGCGCTCGGTGAGAAACCCGAGCGACATGAGCGCCAGGCCGTCCTTGACGACGGGGGCGATCTCCTTCTTGCGCCCTTCCTGGGGGCGGTCGCGCACGTCGAGGAGCAGGTGCACGCTGGGCCCGTACACGTCGGCATCCATCACTCCCACCCGCGCGCCCGGTCGCGCGAGCGCCAGGGCCAGGTTCACGCACACGGTGGACTTCCCCACTCCACCCTTGGCCGAGGACACCGCGATGATGTTCTGCACGCCCTCGATGGGCGCTTGATCGTCGAAGGGGCTGGCGCTTTGCGCCCGCGGCGGCGCCTGTCCGGTGGCCGCTTCGAGCTTCGGCTTGGAACCGCGCGTCATAATGGTGACGCCGGAGACGCCAGCGAGCGCCTTCACCGCGCGGCGGCAGGCGCCCTCGGCGTCGCGTTTCACGTCCGCGTCGTCCGTCGGCAGGTGCAGCCCGAGAGTGACCTCGCCGCCGGCGATGCCAACCTGCTCGAGGCGACCGGCGGAGACGATGTCGGCGTTGCCGTAGATGTCGCGCACCTCTCGCAGGGCGCGCTCGACGCTGTCGCGATCGATCAAGGGGTTCCTTTCCGGGAAGGCACGGCGGAGTTTCCCTGCAATATATCGGGATGACCGCCGTCTTGGCAAGCGGTTCACTCCGGCGGGGCGCCCACCTGTTTGCCGCGGGGACGGATGAGCGCGATGCTCGCCGTGTGCCCGTGCAGGAAGTTGCGCCCGCCGATGGGGCCGATCTCGCCGGCGCAGAAGAAACCGGCCACGGCGAGGTCGCTCCAGAACTCCTGGATGGCGGTGACGTCACCGTCGGGGTGGTCGTAGAGGCGGGTGCCGCGGCCGTTGCACGAGAACAAAAGCGCGCCCGCCGGCTCGCCGAAGAACGCGTGGGGCGTGAGCATCATCTCCAGATCCTCGCGCGCCGTCGCCGCGTCGCGCACGTGGAACTGCACGCGCTCGCCCGCCTTCACCATGTCGCCTACCGCGATGGCCCCGCTCTCCGGGTCCACCCCGACCACGCCGCGCACCAGGAAATCGCCGCGCCCCAGGGCATCCTTCGACGAGTCCACCGCACGGCCGACGAAGAGGCCGCCCGTGAGCAGGCCGCGCTCGTCGTCGTCGAGATCGTCCACCAGCGCGTTGATGCACTCGAGCGGCGACCCGCCTTCCAGCGATTCGATGACGTTGGCGTGCGCGCGGGTGATGGTGAAGACCAGCCCCACCGGGCGGCAGCCCTGCGAGACGATCGTGTCCACGGCGAGCGCACCGGCCATGGCCACGCCGACCGCTCCTTCGCGGTAGACCCGGGCGCCGGCGAAGAGCGCGGCCACGCCGGGACCGCGCGCGCCGCTGGCCATCCCCCCGATCACCGGCACGCCGGCGAAGATCCCGTTGAATGCGCCCAGCAGCGCATCCATGGGCGCGGTGAGCGGGTCGCCGAGCAGAATGAACGCACGCGCGTCGGCGGGTGCGTCCACCACGCCCGCCAGCGCCGCGGCGTCGCGCGCGATGGCCTCCAGATCCTCGCGGACGATCGCGAAGGGCGCGAGCTCCACCTCCGGCAGCCGGGCGGCGATCACGCTCACCGCGCGCTCGCGCTCGATCTCGCGCCCACTCGTGATCACGCCTTCCGCCGTGCACCCCAAGAGCGTCCGCGCGCCCATCTCCCGCTCCAGCGCCGCGGCGAGCGCTTCCGCCTCGCTCGCGTAGTCGACAGAGGCGAAGACGAGCGCCAAGTCCGCACGCGCCGGACCGAGCGCCGCGCGCAGGTTCACACCCAGCTCGCGCGCGGCGGCGGTGGGATCGGCGGCGTGTGTAACGGCAGACGCGAACTTCATGGCTGAAAAGAGCATAGCAAAGGGACGGTCCCGCCGCCAGCGGGACCGTCCCTCGGTGCGTTACGTTCGCCCGCGCGGACCGATCAGCGAATCAGTGCCATCTTCCGCGTCTGCGCGAAGCCCGGCGCCTCGAGACGGTAGAAGTACACGCCCGAGGCCGCGGGCGAGCCGGCGTCGTCGCGCCCGTCCCAGATCACATCGTTCGGCCCCGCCGTGGCCACGCCGTCGACGAGTGTGCGCACCAGGCGCCCGTTCACGTCGAAGACGCGTAGCGTCACGCGGTCGCCGCCGGCGGCCAGGCTGTAGCGGATGCGCGTGGTCGGGTTGAACGGGTTGGGCACGTTCTGGTCCAGCGCGAACGCGGCTGGCACCGCGCCAGCGCCGGTGACGAGAACGGGTGACGACGCCTCGCTCTCGTTGCCGCTCTCGTCGAAGGCCGTGACCTTGTAGTCGTACGCGCCGCCACCGGCATCGACCCACGCGGTCTCGCCGGTGACCGCCACGCGGTTATCCGGCGAGCAAACGAAGTCGGCCCCGCTGCCCCGGTACACGCCGTAGTCCGCGACGTCGTTCTCGTCCGCCGCCTGCCACTCCAGCCGGTTACCCCCGCTCGCGCCCATGGTCACCAGGAAGTCGTGCGGCGGGCCCGGCGGCAGGTTGTCCACCGAGTAGCCCGTATCCGGCTCCGAGTCCCAGAAGACGGCCGGACTCGCCGTGATCGCCGATACGAAGAACGCGTTCAGACACATCCCGTGGCGGTGCGTGTAGTCGCACGTCGTGGCTACGATGGTCTGGTAGACGTCGTCGCCACGCGCCGGCGCCGTGAGGAGATAGTCCCACCCTTCGATGGCCACCACGCCGGGCGCGCGGGAAGTGGCGGCGCGCAGCCGAGCCAGCAACTCCGGCGTGATCATGCCCTCGTGGCGATAGATGGCGTAGCCCAGGACGGGAGGATCCGCAGAGGCGTGGTCCTGCGCCGAACCCGTCCACTTCATGCGCACCTGGCGCCCCTGGTCGTTGGGCACATCGGAGATGTCCGTGATGATGGGGGCGTCCGACGGGGGCGGCGGCGGCGGGATGTCACAGGCTGTCGGCAGCGCCCCGATCAGCACTCCGCACGCGCTCTGGGCCGGAGCCGCGGCACCCTGCAGCGACACGGTAAGGTCCCCCGCTCCCGGATCGCAGTACACCGGGTCCAGCTCTCGCTCGCTCGGCGAAAGCTCTTCGTACCGGACGGCCCCACCGCCGTTCTGCCAGTAGAGGTTACACTCGTGCGTGACGAAGCCGTAGAGTATGGCGAGCCCCGCTCCGAGCGGGTCGCCCGACACGATGTTGCGCGCGAACAGCGTCTGCGAGTCCTGCAGGTAGACCGTCGCGTTGTAGGCATCGGCGCTGCGATTCGCGTGGAATGTATTGCTCGCGATCGTGCCCAGTCCATAATAAGAGTACACCGCGCTCCCCACATCGGCCTCGTTCGATACAAACACGTTCTGACTCAGGTCGCCGACGCTCGTCTCCATGACGTGGACCGCGCCACCCCAGATCCCCGCCGTGTTGTTGCGGAACGTGCAACCGATGGCGGTCAGGCGCGCGCCGACTGCGACCGCGATGGCGCCGCCCGAGTTCGGAGCGGTGTTGTCTTCGAACAGACAGCTCTCCACCGTCATCTGCGATCCCGGTCCCGACACATAGAGCGCACCCCCGGAGGTAACGTAGCTGTTGTCACGGAAGGTACACGCAGAGATATCCACCGTCGCCGCGGTACCGGCACCGAGGGCTCCCCCGAGGTTGTTGTCGAAGACGCAGTCTCTCACCACACCCTGCGCGCCCTGCACGAACGCGAGCGCGCCGTGGTTGGGGTTGTTGCTCGCCGTGAAGCGGATTCCTTCCACCTCGATCTGCGGTCCTACGAAGCGAAAGATGCGCGCCGCGGCGGTCACGGTCGTGGTCGCAGGACCATCGGTGGAGCGAATGGTGAGATCGTGCGTGACGATCATGTCCGGCTCGGAATACGTGCCCGGACCGATCTCGATTTCATCGCCGGCCGACGATGCGGCCACGGCCGCGGCGATGGTGGTGAAGTCGCCGGTGCCGTCGCTGCGCACGGTGATGACCGCGGCCGACGACACGGCGGCAGAAATGGCGAGGAGCGCCAGACCGGCGGCGAGCCCAGCGCCCATTCGATTGATGGACATGACGCTGCCTCCCTGTTTGGGCGGACACTCGATATGGGGGGATTCTTTCAGATAATAGTATACATCCGCGTGGCCGCGTCTGTAAAGACGCAAGAGTCTTGTTTTGAAGCTACCGCGAGAGTCGCAGGATCGTGCCCCGGTCGCCGGCGATGATCACGTTGCTCGCCGAGGCGCCCCCGATGGAGGCGAGCTTGCCGTCGGTGAGGCGGTAGACGAGGTTCCACACGCTTCTCCACTGCGCGCCGTCGTAGGCAAGCAGCGAACCGAAGTCGCCCGGGTCAAGGGGCCGGCGCCGGCTCGAGCGGACGCGCCCGGCGGCGGCGGAAGCGCGCGCGCAGCCATCCGCCGAAGCGCCGCACCACCCAACCCCCGCGGACGAGATAATAATAGAGCGGCGGGAAGAGCAGGATCATGAGCACCGTGCTCGCCGCCAATCCGCCGATGGAGGCCAGCGCGAGGTTCTCCCAGATGTCCTTGTCCTCCGACTCGCCGAGGTGCACGAGGAGCGGCGCCAGCCCCGCGATGGTGGTGCCGCTGGTGAGCAGGATGGAGCGCAGCCGGATGCGCGTGGCGCGCGCCACCGCGCGGCGCAGGCTCGGCGCGCGCTCCTCCGGCGGCAGTAGCCACAGGTCGCTTCCCCCGAGCTGCTTGCGTAGCGCCGGGAAGAGCGAGGCCTGGCGCGGGGGGTCGCCGGGGAGCTTTGCATTGAGGATGAGCTCGGCCTCGGTGCGGAAGCGCGAGATCAGCAGGATGGCGTTGTTCACGACGATGCCGAAGAGCAGGATCAACCCGATGCGCGCCGAGGAATCGAACGTGGAATGCGTCAGCCAGAAGGTGACGAACACGCCCACCAGTGCCATCGGCGCCGACACCAGCACCAGGAACGGCAGCGAGATGCTCTCGAAGAGCGCGGCGAGCACGAAGAATATGAAGGCGAGGGCGAGGGCCACGGTGAGGTTCAGCTGACCCTCCTCTTCCTCGGTGAAAAACTCCTGTCGCGCCTCCTCGGCCTCGTAGCCGTAGGGCAGCTCGATCCCGGCCAGTATGTCCTTGATGTAGGCCTGACGCATCGCGTCGGTGCCCAGATACTCCCAGTTGACGTGCGCCGTGTACTTCTGATTCTCGCGCGTGATGGACCGGGACACCTCGCGCCGCTCGATGGTGATGAGGTCGCCCAGGCGAACTTGCTCGCCCTCGCTGTTGCGGATGAGCATCTCCGCGACGTCCGCGTAGGAGATGTCGTCGGCGTCCAAATAGGAGAGCTGAACCTGCTCCTGCTCGCCGTCGATCAGCATGTTCCAGGGGAAATCGACGCCCATGAGGCGGCGAATCTGCCCCGCCAGCTCGGCCACGGTGAGGCCGCGCGCGGCCAGCTGGTCGCGGCGAATGCGAATCACCATCTCTTCCTGCCGGATCCGTTCGAATTGACTGCCCGTGGTGATGCGCGCGTTGCGCACACGGCGGCTCCGCTCGGCGCGGGCGAGCGTCGCCTCAGCGATCTCGTTCAGGCGTTTAGAGTTGTAGCCGGTGATCTTGACCAGCGAGTTGAGCGCCGATCCGCCGAAGGCGCCCTTGAAGTAGGGGCGGTCCGAAAAACCGCGTATGAACACGGAAGAGCCGCCCGTGCGGTCGGCCCGATCGATGAGGATGGCGCGGTAGTGCATGGGGACCTCGCTCTGCCGCACCTCGTCTTCGAACTCCACCCGGATGATGGCCTGATTGCCGAACACGCGCGCGATCATGCGCGTGCCGTCGGGGAGCGGAAGCAGAGACTTCTCGAACTCGTACAGCGTCTGCGAGGTCAGCTCGATGTCGGTGCCCGACGGCATCTCCAGGTAGAGGAACAGCTCTTCTTGATTGGGGAATTGCCAGAACCCCCCTTTGATGACCTTTTTGTCGTACACGTGCCAGCCCCAGACGAAGAGCGCGACGCCCAGCGGCAGGATCATCCACGCCAGCTTGGGCCGGATGCTGAAGAGCCGCTCGAGGATGTGCTTTCCGTCCTCGAGCGCCGGCTTCTCCTCGACGAACTCGGCCAGGGCCGCGGCGTCCTCCACCTCGTTGGGCCCGTCCGCCGTCTTAGCCACCATGGGGCGCGCCCACCAGCGTTCGAGCACCATCGGCACCCAGCCGAAGGCCACGAACAGGGAGGCAAAGAGCGCGGTGGTCACGGCCACGGCGAGCGGGATGTAGTAGAGCGCGAGCCGCCCCGTGAGGAAGATGAAGGAGGCGAAAGCGACGACGGTGGTGAGCGTGGTGGCGAGTATCGGGAAGAGGACCTCGCGCGTGCCCTCGACGATCGTCTCGTAAGCCACGCGCACCTTGCTCCGCCGCGAGAGCCCGGCCTCGTCGGCCCGTGCGAGCGCGCTCAAGCGGCGATGGATCGAATCGAGCACGAGGATGCTGTTGTCGAGGATGAGACCGAAGCACACGGTGAGCCCGCTGATGGTGATGAAGTTCACCGATATGCCCAGGAAGTAGAACAGCGAGAGCGATATGACGACGGCGAAGACGATAGACGCCGTCACTATGGCGGTGAGGCGAACGCGCCGCAGCGTCGCCACTAGCACCAGGAAGAGAATGCCCAGGATGACGAGCGAGCGATAGACGAGCTCGCGCAGCTTGTCCTCGAGCTCCTTGCCCTGGTCCTCGTCCACGTGGAATTCGATGGGGAACGGCAGCTCCGCCTCGATGGAGGGGAGCGCGGCGCGCAGCGTGCGACTCACGCCCACCGTGTTGGCGCCACTGCGCTTGTCCACCGCCACCAGCACCGTGTTCTGCGCGTTGGCTCGCGCGAAGTACACGGGTTCCTCGAAGTCCGGCCTCGCCTCCCCCACCATGTCGAGCGTGAAGGTCCGCCCCCCGCGCTGGGCCACGACCGCCTTTCCGATGACGGGCAGATTCACCGGTTCGCGCAGCGCGACGAGCTTCTCCAGCCCCCGCTCGCGCACCGTGCCGGCCCCGTTGAACTCGTCGAGTCGGTCGATGGCGCGGAACACCTCGTCGGCGCGCACGTTGTAGAGGTCCAGGCGCGTGCGGTCGAGCACGATCTTCACCAGCGGCCGGGCGCCGCCCAGGACCTGGGCGTCGGCCACGCCGTCGAGCGCGATGATCTGCGGCACCACCCAGGTCTCGGCGAGCTCGCGCAGCTCGTTGGGCGAGAGCGGCGACTCCAGGCTGAAGGTGAAGAAGTCCTCGGTGCGAAACTCCTCGGGGACGAAGGCGATGATCTGCGGCTGCCCGGCGCCCAGCGGGAGGTTGCGCCGCACGTTGCCGAGCTGCTCGTTCACTTCCAGGCGCGCGAAATCCAGGCTGATTTCGCGCCGGAAGGACACGGTGACAGTCGAGCTGCCGTCTCTCGACTGCGACTCGATATTCTCCACGCCGTGCACGCTCTGCACGGCCTCTTCGACCGGAACGGTGATGGCGCGCTGGATCGCCTGCGGCGAGGCTCCGTTCCAGCGCGTCTGGATAGAGAGCTGCGGCAAGTCCACGTCTGGAATGGCCTCGATCTGGAGGCGCGGCAGCGAGTACGCGCCCAGCACGACGAAGGCGAGGAATATCATCCACGTGGCCACGTGGCGGCGAACGAAGAAGCGTGTCATGACTCCGGCCTCCGGATGCGGTGCGCGAGCATGTACAGGGCCGGGGTGTAAACCAGGGTGAGCGTCGTGGTGAGGAACAGTCCCCCGATAATGGTCAGCGCGAGGGGCCGCTGGAGCTGCTCACCGCTGCCCATTCCGATTGCCATCGGCGCCATGGCCAGGATCGTCGTCGCGCTGGTCATGATGATCGGTCGCAGGCGCAGGCGGCTCGCTTCCATGATGGCCGTGTAGCCCTCCATGCCGGCGTCGCGCAGCCGCCGTATCGCATCCACCTTGATGATGGCGTCGTTGACCCCGATCCCAGTGAGCGCCACCATGCCGATCAGCGACAGCACGTTGATGGTGTTGCCCGTGACCCAGATGGTCAGCATCGCG
>JAOTVO010000354.1 GCA_029863355.1 Candidatus Krumholzibacteriia bacterium | reverse complement strand
AGAAAGGGCTCGACGCCGAGGTCCACCAGGCGCGTGATGGCGCCGGACGCCGTGTTGGTGTGCAGCGTGGAGAAGACGAGGTGCCCGGTGAGCGCCGCCTGCACGGCGTACTGGGCCGTCTCCAGGTCGCGGATCTCGCCCACCATGATGATATCCGGGTCCTGCCTCAATACGCTGCGCAGGGCGGTGGCGAAGGTGACCCCCGCGCTCTCCTGCACGGCGATCTGGTTGAAGGGCTCGTGGACCATCTCGATGGGGTCCTCGATAGTCACGATGTTGACGTCGGGTGTGGCCAGCCGCTGCATGGACGAATACAGGGTCGTCGTCTTGCCGCTACCCGTGGGCCCGGTGACGAGGATGATCCCGTGGGGGTGGTGCAGGAGCCGCTCGAAGGTGGCGCGCTGTTCCGAGAGGAGCCCCAGCGAGGAGATGTCCTGCACGAGAATGCTGGGGTCGAATATGCGGATCACGATCTTCTCGCCGAAGGCCACGGGCACGACGGAGACGCGCAGCTCGACCTCGCTCTCTCCGTATACGCTCTTGATGCGGCCATCCTGCGGCTTGCGCTTTTCCGCGATGTCCATGCGCGCCATGATCTTGATGCGCGACACGAAGGAGGGCAGCACCTGCTTGGGGATGGAGTGCGTGTCGTGCAGGCAGCCGTCGATGCGCAACCGCACCACTCCCTTTTCACGCTTGGGCTCGATGTGGATGTCGCTGGCGCGCTGCTCGAAAGCGTACTGCAGCAGCAGGTCCACGGCCTTGACGACGTGCTGGTCGGACGCGTCCAACTCCTCGTCCGTCATCATGCCCACCAGCTGCTCGAGGTTGCCCAGGTCGTAGCTGGCGGTGCGCGCCTTTTCGGCCTTCTGCAAGCTGTGCTCGAAGGCGAAGATCTCGTTGATGGTCTTGAGAATCTCGATGCGCAGCCCCAGCACGGGCTGCACGGCCAGTCCGGTGACGTGCTCCAGGCTCTGCAAGGCGGTGCGGTCGAAGGGATTGACCATGGCCACGGCGAGGCGCGCGTCGTCCAGCACGATGGGCACGAGCAGGTGCTTGCGGGCGAAGGGCTTGGAGACGATGCTGCACAGAGTCTTGGCGTCGAGCTTCAGCGGGTCGATGCGCGCGAAGGGCACGCCCGCGGCGGCCGCGTAGGCGGCGCCGATCTCGACCTCGTCCATCGTCTCCTGGCGCGGCAGCCGGCTGGGGAAGCCGAAGGACGCGATTATCTCGATGGGCGAGACGTAGGGCGCATCCGACTCGCGCAAGCGCAGGCGCTGCGCCACCCCCTCGCGCCGCGCCGCCGCGCCGGCGCGGATGGCGGCGACCTGCGCGGGGTCGAGCGCGCCCGCCGATGCCAGCACGCCGACGACGTGGTCGAGCGTAAAGGCGGACGCGCGCGGCGACGGCACGCGTGCCGGTGCGGTCGGATGTGGTGTTTCCATGCGGGGACTCCAGCTTCTGGCCGGGCGCCAGCGCCGCGGCGGGTCAATGCACGTTTCGTGCACAAACCGGCGGCGGCAGGGGCCGCCGCCGGGGAAGAATTTTCCCCCCCTCCCAAGCGCCCCTGGCCCCCGCGCCGGCGCCGCGATAGACCGCGATGGGGAAGCATGCGCCACCACTGGACATCGCGTTCACCACCTGGTGAATACGCGCCGCGATCGGGCGCGGCCAAGCGCGCCGCGGCCCGTACGCACGCCACGAAACCCATCTTGCCACCGCCCGCCTCGATCTGGTACAATAGGCTGTCTCACTAAATGGCCAGCAACGATTGGTACGCATCCTCAGGAGTAGACGGCCATGAAGAAGTACCTGCTGATCCTCACGGGCGTCCTCGCCTTCGCCGCCGAGCCGGCGCTGGCCGGGGAAGTCATCTACTATCCGCCCTCCGTCACCGGCAAGAAAGCGCGCAAGCAGATCCGGCGCATGCTCTTTATCGAGAATCTCGAGAGAGACAAGAAAGCGGTGTACGATGCCTACGGCTACACGCCGCATCGGATCCGCATCAACGCCGCCGGCAAGATGACCGAGCGGTGGACCTACTACGAAGAAGGGCTTCAGTTCACCTTCGACAAGGAGAGCAACCTCATCGAAGAGCGTGAGGTCAAAGTGGAACGGCGGCGCGATTGGGTCTACCAGAAGTGACCGCGTGACATACCGCGTGTGCGGCACTGCCCGTCCGGTCGTGACTGGGCGCGGCGGGACGAGGAGGCTCCCAAGCAACGCTCGGAGCCTCCTCGCTTTGTTGCCCCGGCGCGCACCCCGCAAGTGGGTGGGTACCAGGTGCTCGCCCCCCCCGCACGGCCCGGAGGGCCGGGCAAGGGCTTGTGACGGCGACACTTGGGAACGCGGTTTGGGGGCGGGGTCCGGCGCAGACCACGCTTGACAGCATCGGGCCCAACTGGTTAGTTTAAATGGATTTAAGGCCAAACCACCCATCTTCGTTCATACCCAACAAGGAGTCGTTATGGCGAACATAAGTGGAGGGGCGACCCAGATCCACGTCCACCCCTCCGAGGTGCTGGACACCATCCGCCGACACATGCTGGTCGACGGGTTTCCTATCGTCGTCGACCTGGAGAAGAGCCGGGGCCTGCGGCTGCACGACCGGGCCGACGGGCGCGAGTACCTCGACTTCTTCCAGTTCTTCGCGTCGATGCCGCTGGGCTTCAACCACCCGCGGCTGCTCGAGGACGAGTTCAAGCGGCGGCTTCTCACGGCGGCGATCAACAAGCCGTCGAACTCGGACTTCTACGCCCAGGAGATGGCGGAGTTCGTCGCCGCCATGGATCGCTTCGC
>JAOTVO010000050.1 GCA_029863355.1 Candidatus Krumholzibacteriia bacterium | reverse complement strand
CTTTCTTGGCGGGGATCTTCTTCTCCTTGGCCAGCCGGCACACTGTCTTGACGTGCATCTTCAAGTACTCGGCGGCTTCCACCGAGGTCATGACTACATCCTGATCCTCTGGTGCGCCGATCACGATGTTGGCGTAGTCGGTGTCTCTCCACTTGCTCATCTTGCGCCATCCTTTGCGATAGACTGCCTCGCTCGAGTTCCCACCCTTGCGGTCGGCAGATTAAGCACGAACCGTACCAAGATCAAATCGCATAATTTGCAAGCCCTTACGCCGATCCGCGGGGGCGTCACCGCCGCCCGAGCCAAGGCACTTTGCACCGCGACGGCACTTCGCATGCTCCCGTTTGGCCCGTCGCCAAGCGGTTTCCCGCGGCCTCCCGCGGCGTCACAAGCCGTCAGGTGGCCGTGCGCTGGCTCAGGTAAGCCGATATGCGCGATGTCAGCTCTTCCGGGTGCAGCGGCTTGCTCACGTAACCCGACGCACCCAGCTTCTCCACCAGCAGCTCCGCGGTCTTGCCCGACTGCGACGTCGTCACCAACACCGGAATCATCCGCCCCTCGTCGCGCAGCGAGTCGACGAGCTTCTTGGCCGCCATGGTCGGCATGCGGAATTCGCTGATGATCACGCACGGCTCGCGCGTGCGGATGACCACCATGGCTTCGTCCACTCCGACCACGCAGGCCGCCGACAGGCGGTCGCGCGCCAGGATTTCCGCGATCGCCTCGCGGAGCGTATCGTTCTGTTCCACCACCACCACGTCGACCCCTTCCCGCGCGGCGACGCGCCGCGCGGGCTTGATGTCTGGAGGAGGTGCGTCCGGAGGCGATGTTTTCGCCTGCGCGGACGCTGCCTGCGATTGGGGAACGCCACCGTTCTCCAACACTCCTCCAGAATTCTTACTGCTGGCCCCCGCCGACCCGCTCGCGCCCAGCGTGCCCAGCAGGTCCAGGTAGCCGGCGAGGATGCCTTCGGGCTCGAGCAACGGCACGCGCCCGCCGTCCACCGCGACCGAGGCCTGGGGCGGGCCTTGCCACGCCGACGTCGCGGTGGCCACCAGCGGCGCGTCGACGACGCGCGGATCGGTCGGCACATAGAACGCAACTCGCTTCTCCAGCGCGCCGACCACCGCGATGGTGTCGCTCGCACCCGGTGCTTCCGGGTGCAGCGCGTCGAGGCGGAGCAGGGGGACGCGCCGGCGGTCGATCTCGAGGTAGTCGCCGTAGGCATCGTCGCTGCGAGCCGAAGTGGAGGCGGGCAACAGGTCGCACACCTGCGAAGCGCGTACCGCGAAGGCGCCTTCGCCTTCGCCCCACACCAGTACCGGCTCCGGATCCATCGACAGGGGAAGCGTGAACTCGAAGCGCGCGCGTCGGCCGTTGTCCGGTTCGACCCAGAGCACGCTGTGGAGTCGTCCCAGCGTGCGCACGACCTGCAACAGGCTGGGGTAGAAGGCCAGGTGGTCCTCATGGTCCAGGCGCGAGTCCGAGACGAAGTTGTCGCCGTCGTCGGAGAGGCGCCACGCGGTGGCCCCGCCGCGCGTGGACGCCTCGACGGTGAAAGCGATCGCCTCGCTCTCGCAGCGATCGAACACGTCCGTGATCATGTGCTGCAGCACTGCGTCGACGGCGGGCAGCAGGGCCGCGTCGAGGTGCGTTTCGTCTCCCTGGAGGCGGACGGAGACTTGGCGGCCCGCTGCGCGCGTGAGCTCGAGCGCGAAGTCGTCGAGCGAGGTGCGCAGTGGCGCGACCGTCGAGCCGTCGGCGCGGCCTTGTCCGCCGCTGGCCCGACCGATGATCCGGTCGGCCGCGCGTGCGAAGTAGCCGATCCGGCACAGCTCCGTGCGAATTTCCGCGATTTCCGGCGAATCCCACGCCCGCCCCATCCACTGCGGCGACGCGAAGCGCTCGACGAGCCCGCGCGCGCTGGTCCGAAGTCCCGCGACGAGCCCGGCGAGAGGCACGTCGTCGGCGCCGCCGTTCGGCGCGTCGCCGGCGCCGAGGGCGTAGAGATCGACCGCATCCGCCGACTCCGCCGTTTCCGCCGTCTCCACGGGCGCGGCGTCCTCCGCGCCCTCCGCCTCCGCGGGGGGGGCCTGCAGGCACTCGTCGAAAAGCGCGGCCATCTCGGCCACCAGGGCGGCCACGTCCTCCTCCGAAGCGATCGACGCCAGATCGACGTCGGCGTCGTCCTCGCACGCCGCCACCAGCACCTCTTCCCGCTCGATCACTTCGGACGCCACCTGCGCCAGCCGCTCGTCCCACGCGTATCCGGCCGCGTGGTAGCGGTCGAGCAGGGCATGGAGCGATCCGAGCAGTTCTTCCCAACCACCCAGCCCCATCAGCGACGCCGTGCCCGCGAGCATCCGCGTTCCCATTACGGCGCGCTCCATGAGGGCGGCTTCGGGAGCGACGCCCGTCAGACATGCGAGCAGATCGCAGAGGCTCTCTACGTGGGCGCGGGTTTGCTTCGCGAAGAGTGCTTTGCTTTTCATCGTTTGTTCCCGGCTCCAGCAGGCTGTCAGACGTGTTGTGCGTTCTCCAGCTCGTAGTCGACGGCGCCCAGCGCGTAGAGGTCGATCACGTCGCCGTCGGGATCATCGGCCGGTGCCGACGGTTTCTGCGCCCGCGCGATCTTGGCGGCAGCCACCGCCGGGTCCTGAATGAAGCCCTCCTCGGCCTCGGCAGGGCTCGCCGCCGACTCGTCTTCCTCGCCCATCTCGGCGAAGAGCTCGTCGGATGCCGTATCACTCTCGATCTCGATGGAAGCGCTCTCCGTCTCCGCCGGGATGTCGGCGAAGTACTCGTCTTCACCGCCACCCATCTCCTCGAACAGCGACTTGTCTTTGATCAGACCGGGGATGTCAGGGCGTTGCGCGGGCTGCTCCTCGTCCAGGACCTTGCCTGGCGCCGACCGCTCGAACCCTTCGTAGTCGCTCGCCTTCGCCGGCGTGCCGGCGGCCACCGTTCCCTGCTCCCCCTTGGCTCCGGCGCCTGAGGCGCCCGCCGCTCCGATCTCCTCGGCGACGTGCGGGGAACCGTCCACGGCGTGCCCGCCGAGCTTGACGCGGAGGGTGTCGATGACGGTTTTGAACTGCCCGCGCAGGGCCTGCACGGACTGGGCGAGCAGGACCGAGCGCTCGACCCACAGCGTGGCCTGCCCGGCCATGTCGTCGCCTCCGGCGCCGCCCGCCGACGCCGCCGCCGTCACCTTCGAAGCCGCCTGCGTGGCGCGCAACGCGATGCCGCGGAGTTCCTCGGCGAAGGCCACCAACTCGGAGCCTCCCACGTCGGAGGCTCCCATGGCGGCGCTGATGGCCAGCCCCTTGGCCTCATCGCCCAGTGCCTCCAGCTCGGCGGCCACGGCGCCCATGTCCCCGGCCGGCGCGCCCTTCTTGCGGGGCTGCTGGCGCAGTCGCGACTCGAGCCCGCGCGCGGCCGACTGGACCTGGTCGGCTTCGCCGGCCATGGCATCGATCGCCTCGCTCATGTTCGACGAGACTTCGGTCAGCTTGGCGCGCGCCTGCACGAGGCGGTCGCCGCCCGGCGACTCCGCCGCGCCCCCGGGGGCGGCGTCGAGCAGGTGGTCGCGGATCGCCTGTTCGATCTGCTTCAGCTCGGGCAGGGAGACGGCGAGGGAGTCGCCGAATCCGCCCTCGCGCGCGGTGACCACGGCGCTGGCCAGGACGGAGGCCTCGCTCGCGAGCTGCTCGGAAGTGGTCGCCTTGGCGGCGCGCTTCTCGAGCTCGCGCTCCTTCTCCTCGAGCGCACTCTCGCGCTCCACGACGCTATTGCGGGTGTTGAGCAACAGGTCGCGCAGCTGCGGGTGATTCGAGAGCTTCTTGATGGTGTTGTCGTCGTCGAGGTCCTCGATGTCACGCATCGATTGCACGAGGTTCATGTAGTCGGCGCCCGAGTCTACGTAGGCCTTGTACCGGCGCACGGCGTTGGTGACGAGAAAGTACGAGACCAGCGAAAACAGCGGGACCAACGCGACCAGCGGAACCATCTCGCGGACGAAGGCGTTCAGGTCGAACGACAACGAGTCCCACGACCCCCCGGCGAGCTCGATCCAACTCCAGGAAAGCCCAAACGAGCGCGTGATGAGGAATCCGACGCCAATGCTCATCGCCAACAGGAGCAGCGACACGAAGAAGCCGATCTTCCACGGCGACGTCAACGCAGGTGGTTTTTTCCGTTTCACGTCTTGAACTCCTTGGTCTCTACAGTCGGGCCGGGATGCACACCGCGCCCGGCGCTCGTATCGGCATGGGAAGCGGGTCGAGAACGGACGAATCCGACGCGGCGATTCACGCAAGGAGCATGCCAGCGAGACCCCGGAAACCGGGCCTCGCCCTAGGGCTCAACGCCAATTACGACAAGGAGATACGAACGGGCGCGGGCGCGGCTGCGGGGCCCGCCGGCGTGCAGTTTGCACGGAGGGGAAGGGTGCGGCGTTGCTTTTTCGGGCTCAAACGACCTTGCGGGTCAGCGGTTTGTACAATGCTGCCCTGCGGTCCTTCATCAGGTCGTTGGTAGGGGTGACCATCTTATCGAGCGCCTCGGCGGGATCGATCTCGACGATACGCACCGCCTCGCTGCGCTCGCCCGCGCTGGCAATCACATCGCCCTTGGGGTTGACGATCTGGCTCTTGCCCGTGAATGACAACGTCGCCGCTCCGCGCTTCTCCGCGCCGATGCGATTGGCGGTGATGGCAAACACACGGTTCTCGATACACCGCGTCTTCATCGCGTCCTGACACCAGGGAAGCACGAGATTCGACGGGTGGCAGATGATCTGCGCGCCCGACACGGCGAGAATGCGGGTGACCTCCGGGAAGATCCAGTCGAAGCAAACCATCATCCCCAGCTTGACGCCATCCACCGTGTAGACGGCGGGCGTTCGCGTCCCCGGGGTGAACAGCAGCTTCTCGCGATCGAACAGGTGCACCTTCTGGTAGCTGTGCACCTTTCCCGCCGCCGTCACGAGCACCGCGGAGTTGTAATAGTTCCGGTTCTTCGACTCCGCCATCCCGAACACGAGGTTCAGTCGCTGTTTGATGGCGACCTTCTTGAGCTCCGTCACCGTGTACCCGCGCGTCACCGGCTCGGCCAGGTCCTTGACCTCGTCCGGGTTGCGGAAGAGGTAGCCGGTGTTGAACAGCTCCGGCAACACGATCGTCGTGTCCGAGAGACCGGCAAGCATCGACTTGGCTGCCCGGACGTTTTCCTTGACCCGCCCGAACTGAGGTCGCAGCTGGAGGAAACCGATTTTCACGTCAACCCCCTGGAGGCCGATAGTGAGGGACTGCTCGACGCGCAAGAGTCGACGATGCGACGCGGTCGCCTAATTGACTTAAAACAAGCAAGTTAGCCATAGGATCGGGTTTCATTATAGCGCAGATCGCCGCGCGTTCAAAGTGGCTTTCGGGGGGTGAGGGGGCCACCGGCCGCGGATCGCCGCATCCCTTTGCCCGGCAACCGGTTCGAGCCGACCGCCCCGGCGGCCGGCCGGCCCATTCGCGCAAGGCCGTGCGGCGCTGTATCTTGCAGTTGGGAACGCGCGCCCGCGCGTGCCCACCGTGGCATGGGCCTTGCACGAACTGGCCCAACCCGGCGTGGCCCGCGGAACGGCCGCGGCGACGGCGGGCAGCCGACGGTGCGCATCAGACAAGGCGGGTGGAATGGAATCCGGATCTCACCTCAAGTTCAACGCGGACGGCACGCGCGACCTCGAGCCCAACTTCTACTTCATGATGAACTGCCTGATGTACAGCCGGCTAGGGGCGGGCCTGCCCTCGAACGAGGACTACTACGACGAAGACGTGAACGTGTACCTGGCGCATCTGCTCTCGTCCTTCATGAATCCGGAGTACCATGAGCGCACCCGCAAGTACCTCTCGCGCTACGATTCGAGCCTCTTCGAGAAGGTGCGGCGTTCGTCCGACGTGCGGCTCAAATACACGATCTACAAGACCAACGCCGATTTTCTGCTCATCGCGATCGGGATCTTCCGCAATCCGGACGGACTCAGACCGGGCGTGCAGGACTCGTTCCTCAAGGACAACGAAGAGGTCTACGTGGGCCGGGCCAAGACGTACTACCAGTTCGCCTACTCCTACAGCCAGAATGTGTTCCGCAAGGCCACGGCGGTGAGCGACGTGCTCGAGAAGCTCTCGCGCGGTTTCGAACGCTACGTGCAGATCCTCAGCCACATGCGCGGGGAGTACTTCAACATCCTCGACCGCCTGGGCAGCGGCGACGTCTACCACCTCGAGCGCTCCATCGACAAGTGCGCTTCCGACGACGAGCTCAGGGCGCTCCAGAACGAGTTCCTGGATCTCTACTCGGAGTATCTGACGAAAAAGGAACCGGCGACCAAGGAAGCGCTGCGCAAGATCGCCCGTCGCATTCAGCGTATCGACGAGACTTTCCGCTTCGATGCCGAAGACCTCTAATCGGCCGCGGTCTCCGTGATCTCCGCGACGTCGCGCCGCCGCTCGGTGCCGTCGAGAAACTCCGTCACCGCCGCGAACACCTCCGCCTTGGCCGCACCGCGCGTGAGCACGTGGGAGCCGTGGGGCAGCGTGCGGGTTTGCGAGCGGGGGTCGGGGCAGTGGCGGCGCAGGAACCGCAGCCCGCGCGGCGAGAGGTGGCGATCGTCCGCCGCCTGCAGGGCCAGCACGGGGATGCTGACCTTCTTGGTGTGGCGGCGCGCGTAGTCCATGGCCTTGAGCACCTCGCCGTTCCAGCCGGCGAAGCGGTAGAAGACCGTGGGCGTGAGGTAACGGCCGACCTCGATCAGCCGCCCCTTGAGACTCAGGCGGGGAAACAATGCGGGGGCGAGCAGCGCCAGTCCGCGCAGACCCTTGGTCTCGCCGAGGACGAGCGCGATGGTGGCGCCCAGGCTCAGGCCGACGATGAACACGTCGCGCGATGCGGTCATCACGGTGTCCAGCGCCGTCTCCGCCTGCGTCACCCACGCCTGCCACGAGACCATGCGCCCCTTCGCGTCCTCGCGCGCGAAGCGCGGGCAAAAAACCGAGTACCCGCCCGAGAAGAGCTGGTTGCCCAGCTCCCGCATCTCCGCCGGGGTGCCCTGCGCCCCGTGCAGGAGCAGGCACGCCGGCGCTTCGCCCTCTTGCATGAACAGGAACGAGCGGTCGTCGCGCGCAACGTGGTTGGCCTTGTCGAACTCGAAGCGCTGCAGAAAGTGGGCCCGCAGCAGCTCGCGCCGGTAGCGTGGCTGCCCCGGCCTGGCTTCGACCTGCCGTTGAATCTCCCAGAGCGTGCGGTTGATTTGACCGTGCCAGCTCATCGTCACGTCAGCCGGTAGTTCGGCGCTTCCTTGGTGATGATGACGTCGTGGGGATGGCTCTCGCGGAGACTCGCGCTCGTGACCCGCATAAAGCGGCCCTTGCGCTTGAGCTCGTCGACCGTGCGCACGCCGCAGTAACCCATGCCGGAGCGCAGCCCGCCCACCAGCTGCAGCACCGAATCCGCGAGCCGTCCCTTGTAGGGCACGCGCCCTTCGATGCCCTCGGCCACGAGCTTGGACTCGGGGACGTCCTCCTGCACGTAGCGGTCGCGGCTGCCTTTCTTCATCGCCTCGATCGAGCCCATGCCCCGGTAGATCTTGAAGCTGCGCCCCTCGTAGAGGACGATCTCACCCGGCGTCTCGTCGGTCCCCGCGAAGAGGCTCCCGATCATGACGGTATCCGCGCCCGCGGCGATGGCCTTGACCACATCGCCGCTGTACTTGATGCCCCCATCGGCGATGAGCGGGACGCCCAGCCGCGCCGTCACCGCGGCGCAATCCATGATCGCCGTGATCTGCGGCACGCCGGCGCCGGCCACCACTCGCGTCGTGCAGATGGCACCCGGGCCCATGCCCACCTTGATGGCGTCGGCGCCGTGTTTGATGAGGTCGGTCGCTGCGGCTGCCGTCCCCACGTTCCCGGCCACCACCTCGAGGTCGGGGAACCGCTCCTTGATGGCGGTCAACGTCTCGATGACGTTGTCGGAGTGGCCGTGCGCGGTATCGATGGCCACCACGTCCACGTTCGCCTCCACCAGGAGTTCCACGCGCCGCAGTGCGTCCTTGCCCACGCCCACCGCACCCCCCACGCGCAGGCGTCCCTCGGCGTCCTTGCTCGCGTTGGGGAAGTCGAGCCCCTTCTGGATGTCCTTTACCGTAATGAGCCCCTTGAGCACGTTCGCCTCGTCGACGACGGGCAGCTTCTCGATGCGGTGCTCGTGCAGGAGCTTCTTGGCCTCGTCGAGGGTGATGCCCTCGCGCGCGGTGACGAGGTCGCTCGCCGTCATCACCTCGCGTATGGGGCGGTTCTCGTCGTCCAGGAAGCGCAGGTCGCGGCTGGTGAGGATGCCTACGAGAATGCCCTTCTCCGTGATCGGCACCCCCGAGATGTGGTACTTGCGCATCAGCACCTGAGCTTCCCGGATCAAGGTATCGGGGCCCAGCGTGATGGGGTTGGTGATCACCCCGCTCTCGCTGCGCTTGACCACGTCCACCTGTCCGGCCTGCGCCTCGGGGGTCATGTTCTTGTGGATGAATCCAATGCCCCCCTCGCGCGCCAAGGCGATGGCGAACTCGGCCTCCGTGACCGTGTCCATGGCGGCGGACACCACCGGTATGTTGAGCCGGATCTTCCGCGTCAGCTGGGCGGAGACGTCGGCCCGCCCGGGGTGGACGGCCGAGCGCGCGGGCACGAGGAGGACGTCGTCGAAGGTGACGCCAGTTCCGATGATCTTCTCGGGCATCTGCGGGGGCCTCCCACGGGTTTCGCGGTGAATTGTGTAAATCTATCACGCAACCGCCGCTCGCGCAAGGCGCTAGCGGGCCCCGGCGGGCGGGCCGGAGGGTCCCCAAGGACAGCGGGCCCGGCATTCGCCGGGCCCGTCCGCGTACGAGATTCCCTCGCCTGGGGCTAGAGGTCGCAGGCCTTGAGGGTCTTGCGCTTGTTGGCCTTCGCGCGAGTCTCCGCCTCCTTGATCATGCTACGGACGACCTTGTCGAGGGCCGGGTAGAACTCGCCCGAAACGTTGAAGTTCCTGCTGGCCGCCTTGGTGCGCGACTTGGAGATGATCAGATCGGCCGCCTTTTTCGCTTTCGCCATTTTCTCTATCCTCCCGTCTGGTTGTCGAAAACCGGCTTTCAGCACCCGTTCATCCGTCGAATAACAGGCCGCGGCGGCTCCTGTCAAAGGGAAAATGGGCCCAAACCGCGGAATTCGGGCACGCCGCGGCTTCTGGGGCCCGCCGCCGGGCCGGCGGGCTAGGGCACGCGGGGCAGGGTGATGCCCTTCTGGGCCTGGTACTTGCCCTTCTTGTCCCCGTAGGAGATGAGGCAGTCCTCGTCGCTCTCGAAGAACAGCACCTGCGCGATGCCCTCGTTGGCGTAGATGCGGGCGGGCAACGGCGTGGTGTTGGAGATCTCGAGGGTGACGTGCCCCTCCCACTCGGGTTCGAAGGGCGTGACGTTCGTTATGATCCCGCAGCGCGCATACGTCGACTTGCCCACGCAGATGGTCATGACGTTGCGCGGGATGCGGAAGTACTCGACGCTACGCCCGAGGGCGAACGAGTTGGGGGGAATGATACAGACATCCCCCTTGAAATCGACGAACGACTTCGGGTCGAAGTTCTTGGGATCCACCACCGTCGAGTTGATGTTGGTGAAGATCTTGAACTCGTCGGCGATGCGAATGTCGTATCCGTACGAAGAGACGCCGAAGGAAACCATCCCGTCCTTGACCTGCCTCTCCACGAAAGGCTCGATCATCCCATGCTCTTTGACCATGCGAATGATCCACCTGTCCGGCTTGATGGCCATTATTCACCCTTTCCACTCGTTGGCCGCGCCCGTCCCCGGCGCTTCCGGAGTACGGGGCGCGAGAATACCCGAATTACACCCCGCTGTCAAAGCGCCCGGGGGAGCTACCTCAGCGCGCGGATGCGTTCGACGAGCGCGGGCAGCACTTCCAGGAGCGCGTTCACGTCCTCGGCGCCGGAGAGGCGCCCCAGGCTCACGCGCATGGAATCCTCCGCCTGGCGCCGCGTGAGCGCCATGGCCATCAGCACGTGCGACGGCTCGGCGTGACTTGCCGCGCACGCCGACGCACTCGAGGCGGCGATGCCGTGCTCGTCGAGCGCGAGCAGGAGGGTCTCGCCGTCGACGTCCTCGATGCGCAGGTTGGAGGTGTTGCCCACCCGCGGCGCCGCGCCCCCGTTGACGAACACGCGCGGGATGCGCGCGAGCGCGTCCCGCTCCAGCCGGTCGCGCAGCGCGGCCTGCCGGGGGATCTCCGCCGCCATCTCCGCGTGCGCGAGCCGCGCCGCCTCCGCCATCGCCGCCGCCGCGGCGACGTCGCGCGTGCCGCTGCGCGCATTCCACTCCTGCCCACCCCCGTGCAGCAGCGGCTCGAGCTCCACTCCCCGGCGCACGAAGAGCGCGCCCGCGCCCTTCGGTCCGCCGAATTTGTGAGCCGAGATCGACAGCAGGTCCACGGACGCGCCGCGCACGTCGATGGGAACGCGGCCGCAGGCCTGGACCGCGTCGGTGTGGAAGGGCACGCCGCGCGCGCGCGCCGCCGCCGCGATCTCCTCGACGGGCTGGATGACCCCCGTCTCGTTGTTGACCCACATGACGGACACCAGGATGGTGTCTGCGCGGATCGCGCGCGCCACGGCGTCGGCCTCCACGCGCCCGTCGGCGCCGGGCGCCACGTACGACGCGGAGAACCCGTGGCGTTCCAGGTAGCGGCAGGTCTCCAGCACCGCGGGGTGCTCGATGGCCGAGGTGACGATGTGACCTGTCCCGCGCGCCAGGGCCACGCCCTTGACGGCCAGGTTGTCGCTCTCCGTCCCGCCCGAGGTGAACACGATCTCGCGCGGCCGCGCGCCGAGCGTGCCGGCCAGCGTCTCCCGCGCGGCGTCGAGCGCATCCTTGGCGCGGCGCCCGGCGGCGTGGGCGCTGCTGGCGTTGGCCCCGCAGTCCGCGGTGACGCGCTGCCACACCGCGAGCGCTTCGTCGCGCGGGGGGGCGGTGGCGTTGTAGTCGAGGTAGATCTCGTGCACGGCTCAGCCGCGGCGCGGATAGCCGACCTGGTGGTAGAACTGGGTCAGGAGCGTGTTGTCGGCGCGGAACCGTCCCAGCATCGCGCTGGTGGTGGCCGAGGAGTCGTGCTTCTCGACCCCGCGCATCATCATGCACAGGTGCTGCGCCTCCACCAGAACGGCGACACCCTGGGGCCCGAGGTGCTTCTCGATGGTCTGAGCGATCTGGGCGGTCATGCGCTCCTGCACCTGGAGGCGGCGCGAGAACGCCTCTACAATCCGCGCCACCTTGCTCAGGCCGATGAGGCGGCGGTCGGGGAGGTAGGCGACGTGGCACTTGCCGAAGAACGGGACCAGGTGATGCTCGCACACACTGTAGAAGTCGATGTCCCGCACCAGTACGAGCCCCTCGTGCGCATCCTCGAAGACGCCCTCCGCCACGAGCTTGTCGACGTCCACGTGATAGCCCGTCGTGAAGTGCCGCCAAGCCTCCGCCGCGCGCCTCGGCGTGGCCAGGAGGCCTTCGCGCGACGCGTCCTCGCCGATCTCCCCGAGCAGCGTCCGGAAGAGATCCTCGAGCCCGGCGTCGGCACTCGGTCGCTTTTCCTGTGGCTTCGCTCCCATGGGAACCGTCTCCATGTGTCAAGGGTACCAGAAACGCCGCCCGAGCGCAAAACGGGCGCGGGGGCGGGCTATTCCCCGCTTCGGATGGGCACCGCCCAGCCGAGCGCGAACGCGAATGTGTTGTTCCTGACGTCGGCGTCGAGGTCGGGCGAGTCCTCCACTGAGCGCAGGCTGATCGTCCAGCGCGCGTCGAAAACGACCGCGCCGGAGGCGAGCTGGTAGGCGTAGGACGCGCCCACCACGCCGGCCCAGTCGACGCCCTTGAGCCCGTCCCCGATGTAGCTCTCGAAGTGACTGCTGTTGAGGGTGCCCTTCACCGTGCTGCCGACGAGGAAGTTGGCCGAGGGCCCGAAGTAGCCCCGGATCGTCGAGCGCGCACCGATGTCGAGCACGCCGGCGAGCAGGAGCGGCACTTCGATGTAGTTCAACTCGACGGTGGCGTCGAGGATGAAGCCCGGCGTGGTCGCGTCCTCGCTGAAGCGCGTGTCGACCTTGCCCACCGACCCTTTCTGCGTGTAGCGAACGTCGAGGCCCAAAGCGATCGCTCGATCGAAGCGCCACCAGAAGCCCCCGCCCGCGGTGACGCCGCTGCGGCTCTCCTCGCCGAGGAGGGCGCCGTCGGCGCCGGTCGTGTTGGAGCTGGCACCGCCGATCCAGAGCAGCGTCTCGCGGTCCGCGGCCAGCGCCGGTGTCGCCACCGCCACCAGGCTCGCGGCGGCCCAGAACGCCGCCGCTACTCCGCCAACGGGATGCCGATGCCGAGTGAGACCTGCCATGTCCGTGTCTTGATGTC
>JAOTVO010000353.1 GCA_029863355.1 Candidatus Krumholzibacteriia bacterium | reverse complement strand
CGATCACGAACAGGACGGTGAGCGGAACCGACATCCACGCGAAACGCACCTCGCCGATCACGGGGATGTTCACGTGATCGATGATGTTCCCCGACGCGACGAGGATGAACGCGGCGCCGATCTGAACGGCCAGGCGTACCCAGGCGCTCAGACCGCGCGCGTCGTCGAGCAGACCGGTCGCGAACAGGAACGCGCCGCCGACGGCGAACGGCCAGACGGCGCCCATCCCGGGCGTCGTGATGGCGAGGTAGACGAGCGCGGCGTAGAACGCCGAGACGATGGCGATGCCACCGTGGCGCGGTTTGGGCGACTCGTGCGAACTCCGGGTGTTGGGGACGTCGACGAAGCCGTCCTTGAGGCGGACTCGTAGCAGCAGCAGCGTTCCGAGGTAAGACGCCAGAAGGGCTATGAGGAAGCAGCCGAGGGCGATCATATCCCCGCTCTTTCGTTCGACCTGGATTTCAAGTCCCAGAGAATATGGCCGCCCCAAGCGGCTGACAAGAAGTTTATCCCCTGCGCTACGTCGCCTCGCGGCCGTCACGGGACGAAATCCGGGGTCGGTTTCGTACGCCCTCGACCATGCGGGGAAGCGCCCTCTGCAGGTCCCACTCGGGCTCGAAACCCAGGGCGTCGCGCGCCGCGGTGCCGTCGTAGATCGCGGACCCGAGCAACTTGTCGTAGGCGTCCGAATCGAATCGCCAGCGACGTCCCCTCGCCCTGCCCACGACGTCGCCGACGCGCGCCAGCGAACGGAGCAGGAAGCTCGGCACCGTCCAGCCCGGCACTTCCCTGCCCAGCGACGCGCATATCCACTCGTAGATCTGGCGCGTGGAGTAAGCCCGCCCGTCGTCGAGCAGAAACACGCGCCCCGCCGCCGCGGGGTGGTCGGCGGCCAGCACGGCCGCGCGCGCCACGTCGTCCACGTGTATCATGGAGCGGCGGTTGCGCACGCGCGGCAAGGGTGGGAACCGGCCGCGGTCGACGGCGTCGATCATTCGAGCCAGGTTTCCCCTGTCGCCGGGCCCGTAGACCAGCGGCAAGCGCAGGACGGTGGCGTGGGGAACGTAGCCGCCGCGCAGCACGAGCGCTTCGGCGTCGAGCTTGCTGCGGCCGTACTCAGAGCGAGGTCGCGCCACGCTCGATTCGTCCAGCCGCTCTTCTCCTCCTTCACCCATCGCTTTGACGCTGCTGGCGAAAACCAGGCGCGCCACCCGGGCGCACCGGCACGCTTCCAGGAGGCGGCGCGTCCCCTCGACGGACACCGCGCGGTGGCCGGAAGCGGCGTCTCCCGGCTCGTCGAACGCGTGCGCCTTGCCGGCGAAGTGGAAGGCCACGTCCACGCCAGCGAGCGCCTCGGCCGGGAGGTCGCCCGCGGCGAGGTCGGCCACGACGGACTCGTCCCAAGGGCCCACGAGGCGCCGTCGCACCAGCGCCCGGACCCGGCCCAGCGCGCGCAGGCGCCCGCACAAAACCGTACCGATGAACCCGCTCGCGCCGGTAACGAGGAACAGCCGCTCACCCACGGGTGCCTCCCGTTCCTTCCAGCATGGAGCGGTAGAGCGCGAGCGTGTCCGCGGCCACGACCTCCTGGGCGAAGGCCGCCACCATCTCCCGCCCGCACGCTCCCATGCGCCTGCGGCGCTCGGGGTCGGCGGCCAGGGTCGCTATCGCCGCGGCGAGCGCACCGGCATCTCTGCACGGCACGAGCAGACCGTTCTCGCCGTCGCGCACGATCTCGCGGCAGCCGGGGACGTCGGTGGCGACGATCGCCCGGCCGCTCGCGGCCGCTTCCAGCAGCGTCATGGGGAGCCCCTCGCGGTAGGTGGGGAGCACCGCGATGTGGGTCGCGCGCAAAACCCCCGGCATGTCGTCCTGGTGGCCCCGCCATTCGATGAGCCCTTGGCGTGCCCACGCGCGCAGCTGCTCCACTGGAACCGACTCGGGATTCTCGTCGTCCGGCTCCCCGACCAGAACGACGCGCACGTCTGCGCCCCGCTCGCTAAGCAGGCGCGCCGCGGTCACCATTTCCCGCACGCCCTTCGACCACAGCATGCGCGCCACCATAGTGGCCGTCACCGTGCCCTCCGGCTCGTCCGTCGGCGTAAAGCGCTCGACGTCGACGCCCGAACCGCGGATGACGGCCACGCGGTCGTCGCCGACGATGCCCGCGGCGGTCAAGGCCGCGCGGTCGTCCGGGTTCTGGACGATGGCACGCGCTCCGGGGCGCCGGCACATACGTTTGAGCGCCATTCGAATCGCGGGGCGGAGCAGGCGTGCGCGCAGCGTCGTGGAAGTGAAGAGGTAGCCGAGACCGGCCACGGTGCTCACGGCGCGCAGGCCGCGCGGACCAACGATGGCGCCGTACAGCGCGGGCTTCAAGGCCACGTGATGGACGATGTCCGGCGCCTCGCGTCGATAGAGCCGCCACAGCAATCGTAGCGTCGACAGCTCGCGCAGCAGATTCCGGGAGCGCCGACGCCACGGCAGTTCGACGAGTCGGAAGCCCTCGCTACGAATCCGTTCGCCGTGGCGATCGACGCGCGTAGCCACGAGCACCTGGAAACCGGCGTCGCGCGCCGCGCGCGCGACGGGCAGACGGTGCGAGCAGAAGTACCAATCCTCGGTGACGAGGAACAGAAGTTTGCGTCCCGCGGCCCATGGTTGCTGCGCCCGCGTTCCCGCGGGCCCCTCGCTCACCCCGGTCGCGCCGCGCATGCCATAGCGTGCATCCATCACAGTGAGCGATCATACCATATGGCGCTTCCACCAGTACTGGAACACCACCAAGCTCCACACCTGGGGGGCGATGTCACCCGGCCGGTG
>JAOTVO010000049.1 GCA_029863355.1 Candidatus Krumholzibacteriia bacterium | reverse complement strand
GAGCCGCTGCGGAGAGATCGTAAAGGGGCTGCTCGATTTCGCGCGGCAGTCGGGGGGCGAATTCTCTCGCCACCACGTCCACGAGATCATAGAAAAGACGCTGATCCTGCTGCGCCACCACTTCGAGATGCAACAGATCGTCGTCACCCGTGAGTTCCAGGCCCAAGACGACGAGATTGTCTGCGACGCCGAGCAGCTGCAGCAGGCAATCATCGCCCCCTGCATGAACGCCGTCGAGGCCATGGCGCAGGGCGAGTCGCTGACCGTACGCACGGCGGAGGACCGGGGAGAAGTGGTGATCGAGATCATCGACACCGGAGTAGGCATCCCCAAGGATGTCATCTCCCACATATTCGAGCCCTTCTTCACGACAAAGGAAGGACAGGCGGGGTTGGGCCTCGGCCTTGCCATGGCCTACGGGATCGTGCACCGTCACCGCGGCCGCATCGACGTGGAGTCGGCGCCTGAAAAGGGCACGCGCTTTCGGATCACGCTACCGCGCGACCCCATGGTCGAGGCGGCCGGAACGGTCGCAGAAGGGAAGGCATGAGGATCTTCCACCTGGAGAATTGGAATGACTGACACGAACGCCGATGACGTAAGCATTCTCATCGTCGACGACGAATTATCGGTGCGTGACGCGCTCCAGCAGTGGTTTCGAAAGGATGGCTTCCAGGCGCACACGGCGGCCGACGCCGTGGAGGCGCTGAGGAAACTCTCCGAGCGAACGTGGGGTGTCATCCTGCTCGACATCAAGATGCCGGGGATCGACGGCATCGAGCTGCAGCGCCGCATCCGCAAGGTCGACCCGAACGCGGTCGTGATTATCATCACGGCGTACGCATCGGTGGATACCGCAGTGGAGGCGATGAAGAACGGTGCCTTCGACTACGTCACCAAACCTATCGACCCCGACGAACTGAGCCGCCTCGTCCGGCGCGCCCTCGAACACCGGCACCTGCGCGTGGAGAACGTCCGCCTGCGCGACCACATAGCCCACATGGCGACGGGCGACGCCGAGCTGATCGGCGACAGCCCGCAGATGAAGGAAGTTGTCCAGCAGATCGAGACGGTGGCGGCCACCGACGTCACCGTGCTCATTCTGGGGGAGAGCGGTACGGGAAAGGAGCTGGTGGCGCGCATGATCCACACCCGCAGCCGGCGCCGGCACCTACCCATGGTCGCCGTCAACTGCGGCGCGCTGACCGAATCGCTCCTGGAGAGCGAGCTCTTTGGTCACGAGAAGGGGGCGTTCACTGGCGCCATGTATCGGCACAAGGGCAAGCTGGAGATGGCCCACGGGGGGACGCTCTTCCTCGACGAGATCGCCACCATCGCACCCAAGACGCAGGTCGATCTCCTGCGCGTGCTCGATACGAAGCAGTTCACCCGGCTGGGTGGCAACCAGGTGATCGCCGTCGATTTCCGCGTGATGTGCGCAACCAACCGGAACCTCGCCCAGCTCGTCAAGGAGGGTACGTTCCGCGAAGACCTCTACTACCGCCTCGCCGTCTTCGAGATCCGCGTGCCCCCGCTGCGCGAGCGGCGCTCGGACATTCCCAACCTGGCGCGGCATTTCGTGAAGAAGTACGCCTCGCAGTTGAAGAAGAACGTGGAGGGGTTCTCCGACGAGGCCATGTCTCTCATGATGAAGTACGAGTGGCGCGGAAACGTGCGCGAGCTGGAGAACGCGGTGGAACGGGCCGTGGTCGTCTGTAAGCTAACGACGATCGACGCCCGCGACCTGCCCCTGCAGATGGCGAACGCGCGTCACAATGCGGAGGGGGACTCGCTGGCCGCGGTGGAGAAGGCGCACATCCTCCATGTGCTCGAGTCGAGCCAGTGGAACATCACCCGTTCGGCCCGCGTCCTGGGCATCGACCGGGTTACGCTCTACAACAAGATCAAGAAGTACGGGCTCAGAACGTGATGCAATGGCGCAGCGGGTCTATGTCGTACCGATCGGGGAGCCGCCCGCGGAGATCGTCCAAACCGTGGTCCTGCGGCTTGCCGGCTTGTTCTCCCACGTCGCGGTGGCCCAAACCGTCGTCCCCCTAGGCGACGCCTTTGACCCGGTGCGCCGTCAGTGCGACTCGACCCGGCTGCTCGAGACGTTGGGCCGCGAGCCCCCCGCCCGGGGCGACCGTGTGATCGGCGTCACCGACCGCGACCTCTTCATACCCATCCTCACCTTCGTGTTTGGCGAGGCGCAGCTGGGCGGCGAGACCGCCATCGTCTCCCTCTATCGTTTGCGCAACGAGTTTTACGGGCTCCCGCCCGACCCCGCTGCTGCCATCGATCGGCTGGTCAAGGAGTGCCTGCACGAGCTGGGCCACACCTTCGGCCTGGTCCACTGCGAAGACTACGGGTGCGTGATGCACGGATCGACCAGCGTCGAGGAGATCGACCTCAAGGGCGCGAAGTACTGCGTGCAGTGCGCCGGGCGGGCGGCTCCCTGGCTCGATGCCGCCGCGTGGGATCAGTCGCTGTAGGTGGCTTTCACCGCACCCCAGCTCGTCGTCTCGACGGGCGTGGGCTGAGGGGCGTACTCGAACTCGGCCAGCGCGCCGCTCGAGCTGAACACGATCTCCATGCGTGAGACGGCGGGATAGAACCCGGAAAGCAGCGTCTGCACGGAGTTGTTGCCCAGCGCGGCCGCGCTGATCTCCACCGCCAGCACCTCGCCGCGATAGAGCCGCACCGAAGCGGTCTCGTCGGCGTCGATGTCGACGAGGACGACGCGCTCGATCGTCACCAGCTCGTCGAAGTCGAAGGCGAGCGTGCCGCCGCCGGCCTCGTCGTCGGGCGCGTCGACGCGCCCGTCTCCGTTGTCATCGGCGATGTGCTCGGCGACGATCACCAGATTGCCGAGGGCGCGGTCGTTGGCGCCGGGTTGGCCCTGTCCACCGCCTAGGCCGAGGCCCGGGCCGCCGAAGTCGGCGTTGGGCGTGCCCAGGTCGCTGTCGTCGCCGGTGGGCGCGCCCGAGTCGAACACCACCAGCGCGTCGGGTCCGCCGCCCGCATTGACGCCGCTCATGGTAAAGCCGGCGATGAGCGTGCCCGCCACCGGGCCGGCGGGCGCGACGCCCGCGAGCACCGTTCCAGCCGGGAAGCCCGAGAAGTCGACGACCTCCGCGCGGGCCAGGGAGGGGAGAGCGAGGAAGAGGAGTGCCACGGCCAGCGACACTACGGCGACGGTATTCGTGCGATGCGAACCCATGGTGCGAACTCCTACGAATGGCCGCACGAGCCTGCGATTTACCAGCATCATTGTATCACGCGCCCTCGCGACGCCTCAATCGACGGCGCCGACGCGACTCCGTGTCGTTCCCCAGAATGGCGCGGAAGGGCGGATCGTTCCCCGGCCGGCGGCTTCCGCCCCGCATCCGAATCTGCTATATTGAGCGGACCATGGGTGCGGCCATTCACGTGTACATCGAGACCTACGGCTGCCAGATGAACGCCTACGACAGCGAGCTGGTTAGGTCCATCTGCGCCGGGCGTGGATTCGGCCTGGCCGGCCGCATCGACGACGCCGAGGTCGTGCTGCTCAATACGTGCGCGGTGCGCGAGCGGGCGCACCTGCGCATCTACGGGCGCCTCCAGGAGCTCAAGCGCGAGAAGGCCGCGCGCGGCGACGCGCTCACCGTCGGCGTTCTTGGCTGCATGGCGCAGAACCTGAAGGAAGACCTCCTCGACGGCCACGACCAGGTGGATTTCATCGCCGGACCGGACAGCTACCGCCAGCTGCCCGACCTGATCGACGCCGCGCGCGGGCTGAGCGACGGGCCCACCGCGGCGCTCACGCTATCGCGCACCGAGACCTACACCGGCGTCGATCCCGTGCGCAGCGGCGGCGTGAACGCGTGGATCGCCGTCATGCGCGGCTGCGACAACATGTGCACGTTCTGCGTGGTGCCCTTCACGCGCGGACGCGAGCGCAGCCGCGACCCCGAAGGCGTGGTGGACGAGGTACGCGCGCTCGCGCGCGAGGGCTACAGGCAGGTGACGCTGCTGGGGCAGAACGTCAACTCCTACCGCCACGGCGAGACGCGCTTCGCCGACCTCATGCGCCGCGTGGGCGACGTTCCCGGCATCGAGCGCGTGCGCTTCACTTCGCCGCACCCCAAGGACTTCCCGCCCGCGCTCGTGCGCGCCATCGCCGAGCACCCCCGGCTCTGCAAGCACGTCCACCTGCCGCTGCAGGCGGGGAGCGACCGCGTGCTCGACCTCATGCGCCGCACCTACACCAACGCCGAGTTCCGCGACCTCGTCGAGCGCATGCGCGCCGAGATCCCCGGACTCGCGCTCACCACCGACGTCATCGTGGGATTCCCCACCGAGACCGCGGACGAGTACGAGCAGACGCGCCGCCTCATGGAGGAAGTGCGCTTCGACGCCGCCTTCATCTTCAAGTACTCCGAGCGCAAGGGCACCTACGCCCAGCGCAGGCTCCCCGACGACGTCCCCCCGGCCGAGAAGACCCGCCGCATCGTGGAGCTGGTCGATCTCCAGAAGCGCATCACCGGCGAGATCAACCAGACCCTCGTCGGCACGGTGCAGCAGGTATTGATCGAAGAGATCGACGCGAAGCGCCCCGACCACCTCCTCGGCCGCACCGACCACTTCAAGACCGTCGTCGTCCCCACCGGCGAGGCGGCCATCGGCGAGACCGTCCCCGTACGCATTGAGCGCGCGCGGGGGGCATCGCTGTACGGTATCCCCGGCTGGCGGGCGGAAGTCCGTAAAAGACACGCGATTATGGGACAGACGGGTCCGTAGAGATGACCCCGGATGGGCCTTGTAGCTCGGCCTTGAAAATTCCCTCGACGTGTGAGATGGTCAGGGTCCGACGCCTTTGTCGGACCAGGTTGGAGAGCAACGGATGCCCGGAACTTGCCGGAGATCCTGCGCGCTTCCGTAGAGCCGGACTTCCGGCAAATGGAGACCAAAGATGAAAAAGCTTTATGTGGGCAACCTGCCCTTCAGCGCGACCGAAGACCAGATCCGAGCCCTGTTCAGCAAGCACGGTACCGTGCACTCAGTCGCGCTGATCAATGACCGGGAGACCGGTCGTCCACGCGGCTTCGGCTTCGTGGAGATCGACGAGGCCGGAATGGCTGCGGCCCTCCAGGCCCTCGACGGCTACGAGTTGGACGGACGCGCGTTGAAGGTGAACGAAGCGCAGGATAAGCCGCGTGGCGGCGGCCGTGGTGGTGGCGGCAGCCGCGGTGGCGGCGGCGGCGGCGGCGGCCGCGGCGGCGACCGCTGGTAGGCTCACGCCTGGCCGATCGTTATTCAGACGAAGACCCCGTCATCGCAAGATGGCGGGGTCTTTCGCTCACAGTCCGACCCGCTCCATCTCCTCCGCCACTCCGAATCCGCGTTTTTCGATCTCGTGGCGCGCGTCGCTCTCGGGCCACAGCGCGGGATTGGTGTGGTTCATGTGAATGAAGCGCACCTTGGCGCGCTCGGCGGCGGAAAGGGCGGCGAGGCGGGACATGCTGTTGGCGATGAAGGGGTGGGGGAAGGATGACATGTCGCGGCCGGGGATCTCGCCGTTGTCGAAGAAGGTGCCGTCGAGGTAGGCGACGTCGACGCGGGCGATCTGGTCTTCGATGTGGGTTCCGCTCGCGTCCCATTCGGTCCAGCTGTCGATGTCGGGAATGTAGAGGACGGAGCGGTTGGGGCCTTGGATGCGATAGGCCACGACTTCGGCGTACTCCTGGCGGTGGGGTACGCGCAGCGGCGTGATGGCGAGGTCGGCACCGAGTGCCACCGGTTGGCCGTCTTCGAGGACGCGCAGCGCGACGTTCTCGTAGCGCACGAGCTGGTCCCACGGGCCGTTGTTCTCGAGAAACTCGGCCATGCGGGGCATGGCGTACACGGGCACGCCGCGCGCGCCCATCACCTCGTGGCCGAGGTGCACGAGGCCGGCGTAGTGGCCGATGTGGGCGTGCGTGAGGAAGATGCCGTCGAGGCCGGGGCGTGTTCGTGCTGGCGCGATGGTGTCGAGCGCGTGGAGCTGCTCGGGAAAATCGGGCGTGCAGTCGATGAGCCAGCGCTTGCCGGCGCGCGCGTCGACGATGGCGAGGCAGGCGACGGTTCGGTGCTTGGCCAGGTCGTCCCAGCCGGGGTGGACGGCGGTGCCGGCCTGGGGCACGCCGCCGTCCTGCGCCACGCCGAGCACGACGACGTATGTGGAGTCGTTGGTAGCTGCGGGAGATGGTCCCGCGGTGGCCACGAGGGACAGGAGGAGGGCGGGTACGGCGCGTCGCTGCATGGCACCAGCTTAGCTCGCTATCTTTCTTTGATACAAGATCTTATGCTGTGACCCGCCCGGCGTCGCGAGGCGCTTTCGTTTTGCCCGCCGGCGTGCTATAGTGGACCGGTTGCTCTCTAAAACACTGCCTTCCCGCCAGTTGCGGCCGGCGCCCGGGCGGCGCCGGTGCAGAACGTTTTCACGAACTCTCAACGGAAGGAATCGCGCCGACATGGCAGAGAACACTGAGCCCCGCCCGCCCAAGGCCGGGGGCAAGGGGCAACGGACCCGCCGGGGCGCGGCGCACCTCGAGTCGCATCCGATCCCGGGCGCGGTGATCGCGCACGATACGGGGGCGCCGGGCAAGAAGGCGCGCGCGGCGGCGGACGGCGAGATGTGGGCGCTCGTCTACGACACCAAGCAGGATCCCTGGGAGAAGACGAGAGGTTTTCGCAAGGCGCGCGTGCCGCGGCCGTCTCTGGACGAGGATCACGACCCGCTCGACGCCAACCGCACCATCGTGCGCGTGCTCTACACGGGCGTGTGTGGCTCCGACGCGGGCATCTGGTTTCGCACCTCGTTCAAGGGCATGATTCACGATTCGCTCAAGGCGGAAGGGCGGACCACGCGCGTGATCGGGCACGAGGTCTTCGGCGAAGTGGTGGAAGTGGGCTCGCACGCGCGGGCGCACTTCGGGCTGGAGAAGGGCGATCTGGTGTCGGCGGAGTCGCACATCGTGTGCGGCAAGTGCCACCAGTGCCTGATCGGCCAGACGCACGTGTGTGTGAACGAGCGCATCCTCGGCATCTCGCGCGACGGCGGCTTCGCGGAGTACATCAAGCTGCCCGCCACGGTGCTGTGGAAGACGGACCCGCGCAAGATCCGCAAGGAGGTGGCCGCTATCCAGGAGCCCTTCGGCAACGCGGTCCACGCCTCCACCGCGGTGGACCTGCGCGGCAAGAGCCTGGCCATATTCGGGTGCGGCGCCATCGGGCAGTTCACCATCCTCATCGCGCGCGCGCTGGGCGCGGCCAAGATCATCGGCGTGGAACCGGACCCGCACAACGCGGCGCTCGCCCTCAAGCTCGGCGCGGACGAGGTGGTCGAGTTCAAACCGCGCGGCGGCAAGAACGACTGGAAGGCCAACCCGGAGGTGGTCGAGCGCGTGATCGCCTTCAGCGGGATCGACGGCGTGGAAGCGGCGATGGAGATGGCCGGCTACAACTCGTCCGTCAACAACGCCCTGCGCTCGGTGCGCCGCGGCGGCGAGGTGGTGCTCTTCGGCCTGCGCTCGGGCGACTTCAAGATCCAGGATTTCTCGCGCGTGATCGTCAAGGGCATCACCATCCGCAACGTGATCGGCCGACGCATTTTCGAGACGTGGGAGATCACCAGGAACCTGCTGGAGTCGCGCGAGAACCACATTCAGAGCAAGATCTGGAACGTCATGCTGCAGCGGGGCAAGGACACGATCATGAACATCGCGGACTTCGACCCCGCGGTCTTCGAGAAGAAGATCAAGACGCACCCCAAGATCCTCATCCGCTGGGGCTAGGGAGGGAACTCGTGTACGGCGAATTCAAGGGCATTATCGAGCGACAGCTCGCGGAGATTCGCGAGGCGGGTCTCTACAAGGACGAGCGCGTGATCCTGAGCCCGCAGGCGGCTTCGATCCGCGTGCGCGACGGAGAGGTCATTAATTTTTGCGCCAACAACTACCTCGGCCTCTCTTCGCACCCCAAGATCGTCGCGGCGGCGCGCGCCGCCCTGGACGAGTGGGGCTACGGGATGTCGTCGGTGCGCTTCATCTGCGGCACCCAGGACATCCACAAGCGGCTCGAACAGACCATCACCGGTTTCTTCCGCACCGAGGACGCCATCCTCTACAGCTCGTGCTTCGACGCCAACGGCGGACTCTTCGAGACGCTGCTCACCGACGAAGACGTGATCATTAGCGATAAGCTCAACCACGCCTCCATCATCGATGGGGTCCGCCTGTGCAAGGCCGAGCGCCAGCGCTACAACAACGGCGACATGGACCATCTCGAGACTGTTCTCAAGGCGTGCGGCAGCAAGTACCGGGCAAAGATGATTGCCACCGACGGCGTGTTCAGCATGGACGGCTACCTGGCCCGGCTCGACCGCATCTGCGACCTGGCCGAGCGCTACCGGGCGCTGGTCATGGTGGACGACTCGCACGCCACGGGCTTCATGGGCAAGACCGGCCGGGGGACGCCAGAACACCACGGCGTGATGGCGCGCGTGGACGTGATCACCTCGACGCTGGGCAAGGCCATGGGGGGTGCCTCGGGCGGCTTCACCACCGGGCGGCGGGAGATCATCGAGCTCTTGCGCCAGCGCTCGCGGCCGTACCTCTTCTCCAACGCGCTGGCGCCGCCCATCGCCGCGGCCTCCATCGCCGCGTTCCGTATGCTCGACGAGACCACCGAGCTGCGCGATCGTCTGGAGGAGAACACGCGCACCTTCCGCGAGCGAATGACGGCGACCGGCTACGAGATCCTGCCCGGCACGCACCCCATCGTCCCCATCATGCTGGGCGACGCCCGGCTCGCGCAGGACGTGGCGCGCGACATGCTCGGGGAGGGCATCTACGTGATCGGGTTCAGCTATCCCGTCGTGCCCAAGGGGCAGGCGCGCATTCGCGTGCAAATATCGGCCGCGCACGAGCGCGCGCACCTCGACCGCGCCGTCGAGGCTTTCGCTAAGGTGGGCAAGAAGCGCGGGCTGGTATCTTAGGCGGGGCGGGCCGGGCATCGCCGCCGGTTCACGAAGGTCCTACTCATAACCACGGAGGTCGTACCCATGGCAGAGAGCGTCTACAAAGTGATCGAGCTGGTCGGTACCAGCACGGATTCGTGGGAAAAGGCGGCCGCGGCCGCGGTGAACAAGGCGGGCAAGAAGCTGCGCGACCTGCGCGTCGCCGAGGTTGCCGAGCTGGACATGCAGATCACGGACGGCAAGGTCAGCGCCTACCGCGCCAGGGTCAAGGTCTCCTTCAAGTACGAAGAGTAGCCACCGCGGCGCGGGAACCAGCGGTCATGCCGCGCATCCGTCTGATCCACTGGAAGCCGGAAGAGGCGGCACCGCGCGCCGCCACGCTGCGCGCGGCCGGCTACACGGTGGACTTCCGTCCCGTGACCCCGGAGACCCTGCGCGAGCTGCGCGCGCGCCCGCCGGCGGCGGTCGTGATCGACCTCTCTCGCGTGCCCTCGCACGGCCGCGACGTGGCCCTGGCCATCCGCGAGAGCAAGGGCACACGCCACCTCCCGCTCGTCTTCGCGGCGGGGGAGACGGAGAAGGTCGCGCGCATCCGCTCCGCACTCCCCGACGCCATCTACGCCACGTGGCGCGGCATCCGCGGCGCGCTGCGCCGCGCCATCGCCCATCCGCCCGAGCGCCCCGTCGTCCCCCAGACCCGCCTCGACGGCTACTCCGGCACGCCGCTCCCCAAGAAGCTGGGCATCAAGCCCGGCCACACGGTCGTGCTCGTCGGCGCGCCCGATGATTTCGAGACCACGCTCGGCCGCGTGCCCGATGGGGTAGCACTGCGGCGGCAGAACCGCGGCGCGCGCAATCTCACCATCTGGTTCGTCACCTCGCGCGCCGACCTCGAGGGGCGGATGGCGCGCATGGCCGAGCGGACGGGCGAGGGCGCCATGTGGATCGTCTGGCCCAAGCAGGCGTCGGGCGTGCGCACCGACGTGACGCAGAACGTCGTGCGCGAACGCGGCCTCGCCGCGGGCCTGGTGGACTACAAGATCTGCGCCATCGACGCGACGTGGTCGGGACTGCTTTTCACGCGCCGCCGAAGGCGGTAGGCGAACGGAGTTGACGTTGGGGCCCGACGTGATATCGTCGGGGCGGATAGACGGCAGATGCGTTCACTCGAGCCAGGAGAAGGTGCATGAGACCAATCACGCTGTGTGCGTTGGCGCTGGCCGCCACGCTGGTCGCCGGTTGCGACAAGGGCAAGGAGGGCGGGCAGACGGAGCAGGAGACTGCGCAGTCGGAGGCCCCGGCCGCTCCCGAGCCGGACTTCGTCGTCGTGCAGCACATCCTCGTCGGCTTCAAGGGCAGCGTGCCCGGCAAGCCGATCACGCGCACGCAGACCGAGGCTGAGACCCTCGCCCAGGCGCTCCTCGAGCGCGCCAAGGCGGGCGAGGACTTCGACGCGCTGGTGCGCGAGTTCAGCGACGACCAGCACCCCGGCATCTACAAGATGGCCAACTTCGGACAGCCGTACGACGTGGCCCAGGGCGTCTTCGCGCGCGCGGGCATGGTTCCGGGATTCGGCGACGCCAGCTTCCCCCTCGCGGTCGGCGGCATCGGTATCTCCGAGTATGACCCCGCGTCGAGCAAGTACGGCTGGCACATCGTGAAGCGGCTCGAGTAGCGCGGTACCCAAGGAGGTCCAGCCATGCCGGCGAAGAAGCTCAAGGAGTTCCTCGACCACAACAAGGTCAAGTACGTGGCCGTATCGCACTCGGCCGCGTTCACCGCCCAGGAAATCGCGGCGTCCGCGCACGTTCCCGGCAAAGAGCTGGCCAAGACGGTTCTCGTCAACGTCGACGGCAAGATGGCGATGGCGGTGCTGCCCGCCTCCTATCGCGTCGACGTGCGCCTGCTCCGAGAAGCCGCCGGCGTGAGCGCCGTCGAGCTGGCGATGGAGCGCGAGTTCAAGGGGCTGTTTCCCGACTGCGAGCTCGGCGCCATGCCGCCTTTCGGGAACCTGTACGGGATGGATGTGTACGTCGCCCAGTCGCTGGCGGAGGACGATAGCATCGCCTTCAACGCGGGCACGCACACCGAGCTGATCCGCATGAAGTACGCGGACTTCGAGCGCCTGGTCAAGCCCAAGGTGCTGAAGTTCTCGGTGCACCGGTAGGCGCGCCGTCCGCCGCTACGGCTGGTAATACTTCATCGCCTCGGGCAGGTGCTCCCTGATCTTGCGGATGCGCGTCTGGTCGGAGGGGTGGGTGCTGAGGAACTCCGGCGGCTTGCCCCCGCCCTGCGCGGCCATGCGCTCCCAGAACGACGCGGCCGCGCTGGGATCGTAGCCCGCCATGGCCATGAAGATCAGGCCCAGGTGGTCGGCCTCGCTCTCCTGCGTGCGCGAGAACGGAAGCAGCACCCCGACCTGCGCGCCCAGCCCGAAGGCGGTCATCCACATCTGCTGCGTCTTCTGGGGCTCGTCCTTGACCGCCTCGGACAGCGCGGCTCCGCCCATCTGGGCCAGGAGCGCCTGGCTCATGCGCTCGGCGCCGTGCTCGGCCACCGCGTGCGCGACCTCGTGACCCATCACCACGGCCACGCCCAGGTCGTCGCCGCAGACGGGCATGATCCCCGAGTAGAAAACCACCTTGCCCCCCGGCATGCACCACGCGTTGACGTCTTCGCTCTCCACCAGGTTGAACGCCCACTCGTAGCCTTGGAGGTGGGCGGACCTGCCCTCGCCGGCGAAATACGCCTCCACCGCCTTCTGAATGTGCGCGCCGACGCGCTTGACGCGCGCGATCTGCTCGGCGTCCTTGCCGGGCGGGTTCTCGGTGAGAAACGCGTCGTACTGCTGGTAGCTCATGGCCAGCATCTCGCCGTCCGGGATGATGTTGAGCTGCTTGCGCCCGCTGATGGCGACGGTCGAGCAGGCGGCCGCCAGCCAGACCAGCGCCACGAGCGCGGGGGTCAGAAACGCGATGCGGTAGATTCGCATGGGAGTATCTCCTTGCCTCGGGGGGCCTACTTGCGAGCCTCGGGGACGACGGTGAGGGTGACGCGCTCGCCGTCGCGCAGCACCACCACCTCCACGGGCTGCCCGATCTTCACGGCGTCGAGGGCGTAGGTGTAGTCGTAGATGTTCTTGATCTCGCGCCCGCCGAACTCGACGATGATGTCTCCACCCTGCAACCCCGCCTTGTCCGCGGGCCCGTCGGCGCGCACGCCGGAGAGCTTGACGCCCTCGATGTCGCCCCCGGCGTAGTCGGGGATCGTGCCCAGGTACGCGCGCAGCGATCCGCGCGATCCGCTCCGCTCCTTGGAACGGGGCACCTCCACGTACTGCGGCCGCTCGCCGGCGGCCACGTCCGCGATGATGCCCAGGGCGAAGTGCGCGATGCGCTCCATGCCCTCGTAGTCGAGGGTTTCGGCGTCGTCCACGGGGCGGTTGTACTCCTCGTGGCTGCCGGTGAAGAAGCTCAGCACGGGCACGCCCTTGGGGTAGAAGGCGGTGACGTCGGTGGGGAGGTAGGG
>JAOTVO010000048.1 GCA_029863355.1 Candidatus Krumholzibacteriia bacterium | reverse complement strand
CGAGATCGCCGCGGCCTCCACCGGTGACACGACGCTCGTCGCGCCGACGAGCGTGTTCCGCGTGACGAGCACGGATCTCCCGCCCATGACGCTGCACCTCGGACCGCGCGGCAACCCCCGCGCGCTGCCCGGCGGCGATGGCTCCAGCGACGACGAGACCTCGGGAACCTTCGCGCCGGGCGACCTCTCTTTCGTCTTCGAGAACGATGTCCTCAATGCGGCTAGCGCGGCCGAGCTCGTCGAGCTCGTACTGCCCGACTCGCTCCTGCTGCCCGCAGGGGTGCAGGTATCCCTGGCCGACTCTCTCGACCAGCCGCTTCCGCTGGCGCCGGCGGGGGGCGCGTGCTACGCGCTCGGCTCCCTCGCGCCCGGCGAGACGCGCCTCGTACGCACCACCATCTCCGGCGGCGGCCTGCCGCTCGACATCGTCCTGACCGCCCCGCTTCCGCTTTTCGTGGTCGCGCGCTCCGCCGTCGACACCACGCTGGCCAACGCGACCCTGGACCGGTTGCTCTTGCCGCAGCAGATCGCCCCCGGCGCGGTGCTCACCCTCAAACAGGCGTTCCGCGAGGGCACGGTGTCGGTGGGCGACGTGGCCACGCTGGTGGTGACGGTGACCAACATCTCCGACAGCCTGCTCGTGGACAACGTGGTGGTCACGGAGATGGCGCAGCCGCTGCTCGACTTCTCGTCCAGCCCGCAGTTCACCGCCCGCGCCGGGCGGAACCTGACCTGGCAGCCCGGAGCCCTGGGGCCGGGCGAGTCCAGGCGCGCGGTGGTGAAGTTCGTGGCCAACGCGCGCGTGTCCCACGGCACCGCCAAGGTCGTGGGCGGCGCCAGCGCGACGGCGACGACCGGCGCCGCCGTGGCCGCCCCGCCCGTGGTGAGCCGGGTGAGGATCGACAACGACGTGTTCGCCGCCGAGGGCGTCATCCTCGGCGAGGTGTTCATCGACGCCGACGCCGACGGCCGCCGCGACGACGGCGAACGCGGTGTGCCCGAGGCGGCGGTCTACCTGGAGAGCGGCGAGTACGCGGTGACCGATTCGCTCGGCCGCTTCTCGCTGCCGCGGGCGTTCTCCGCGTGGCGCGTCCTGCGCCTGGACGAGCAGAGCCTCCCGGACAGCCTCGTCTTCGCAGAGCCCCTGGACGAGGGTGAGGGACCGCGCGCGAACGAGCGCATCGTGCACCTGCTGCCCGGCGGCAACGCGAGGGTGTCGTTCCCGCTCCGGGACCGGACCGCGCCCACGAAGCAAATCCCCCAGACCGTGCGCCTGCACGACCGGACGAGCGTGCACAAACGGGCCAGGCTCTACCAGGCCTTCGGCATCCCGCGCTCGTTCTTCGGGCTGGGCCGGGCCTCGTTGGGCGCGGGGACGGGGCGCGAAATGTCGCCCATCGTGGAGTTCCTCGCCGAGCACCCGGACTGGGGGCTCCTCGTGGAAGGGCACACGGACAGCATCCCCATTCAAACGGCGGCGTTCCCGTCGAACTACGAGCTGTCCTTGGCCCGTGCGCAGTCGGCGAGGGACTGGTTCGTCTCGCGCGGCGTCGAGGCGGGGAGAATCGTGACGCGTGGCTATGGCGAGCAACGGCCGCTGACGACGAACGAGACCATCGAGGGCCGGCGCATGAACCGCCGCGTGGAGTTGAGCTTCATCCCGCCCGACGTAGTGGTGTCGAGCGATGGCGAGATCGCGCGGGTGAGCGCGACCGTGCGCGACCTGAGCGCACTGCCCGACACCTTCTACGTCACGTCGCACTGGGAACTCACGTCCACCGCCGCGACCCCGCGCGAAGCGACCCTCCGCATCGACGTGCCGCCGGTTCTGCGCGCGGCGCGCGTGGACGTGCGCGACGCCGACGGTTCGGTTGCACGCCGGGACGGGGTCTACCGCCTGACCGTAGCGCGGTCGCGACCGGCGACGTGCGTGGTCTCCTTCGTCGCCGAGGGACAGGACACAGCGGCCATCGCGCAGACGGCGATCACGTTCGACCTCGGCGAGGGACCGGTGACCGTGCATCCAATGGCGCGCGCGGGCGACGGCGCCGCACGGAGCTTGATGGTGTGGACGGAAACCGCGCCCGCGCCCGTCTTGTGGCGCCGGCCTGCGGTCGCCGCCGTCGCCGAGGACGAGGACGACGGCTCTCCCGTCGCCATCCTGGAGCCGGGCGCAGACGCCGTTGCCGGGGCGGCCGACCAGATCCCGGTGCGCGCGCGCGTGCCGGTGGGCAGCCGCACCACGCTCTCCGTGAACGGCGGCGTGGTGGACGAGTCGCGGCTCGGCGAGCGCTCCGTGCACGTGGCCAGCGGCCGGGAGACGCTGACCTGGTACGGTGTGCGTCTCGCGCCGGGATGGAACGAGATCGTGCTGTCCGCCGCCCGGCTCGACGGCACCGTGGACAGAGACACGGTGCGCGTCGCGCGTTCCTCGCAACCGCGAGAGGTCGTTGCCGCGCGCGCGCGCCACGCCGTGCCCGCCGACGGGAGCACCCGCCCGACCCTCCGTTTCGACGTCATCGACGCCTTCGGGCTGGGCGTGGCCGACGGCGTGGTCGCCACCGTGATCGAGGGCGCGGAGTGGGTGGAGACGCCGGACGCGCGACCGGCAGCGCGCGGCTTGCAGGTGGTCACGCAGGACGGGTACGTCGCGCTCGTCGTCGCGCCGCGCCGCGAGACGGGTCGTGTGGGGGTGGCGGTCGAGTGCGAGGGCGCGCGCGCGACGGCCGAGGTCGCCTTCGTGTCACCGCAGAGACCGCTCTTGGCGACGGGGGTGATCGACGTAACCCTCGGCGCGTACAAGAGCTGGGGAGCGGGCGACCCGCTCGGCCTGGACAACACCGAAGACGGGGTCTCGCTCGATGCGGAGGCGAGGATGTTCGTGCGCGGCGCCGGACCGTACGGCACCAGCGTGACCGCGCGCGTCGACACCAAGAAGCGTTTCGACGACCCGCTGGAGAAGGACCTGAGCCCGGAGCGCCAGTACCCCGTCTACGGCGACGGCTCGTCGCAGCACTTCGCCGCGCCGGCGCAGGGCGGCAACTACGTGTCGGTCGAGCGCGACGAGAGCTACGCGCGCTACGGCGACTTCCGCACGCCGCTCACCGAGGGCGAGTTCCTCGCCTACCGGCGCGCGACCACGGGCTTCGCCACCGCGCTCCTGCACGGACCCCAGGCCTTCAAGGCCTTCGTGGCCAAGACGGACTTCGCCACGCACAAGGACGTGATTCCCGCCGACGGCACCAGCGGCTTCTATTACCTGTCGCGCAAGCCCATCGTGGAGAACTCGGAGCGCATCGTCATCGAGACGCGCGACCGTTTCCAGAACGAGCGCGTGCTCGACGTGCACCCGATGGTCCGCCACCAGGACTACACGATCAACCCCTTCGACGGCTCCATCCTCTTCAAGCAGCCGGTGGCCGCCTTCGACGCGCACTTCAACCCCAACACCATCGTTGCGCTCTACGAGTTGCGCACCAGCGACGCCGGGCGCTACCTCTTCGGGGCCCGCTGCGACCTCGCCCGCGACGAGCGCTACCGCCTCGGGGCGGCGGCCGTGTCGGTGGACGGCGACGGCCAGCGCTACGCCCTCTACGGAACCGACGGCGAGTTCCGCGCGCGCGGTTTCCAGCTCGGCGGGGAGGTGGCGCGCAGCGAGGACGACATCGCGGGAGCGGGCAACGCGTACAAGCTCTCCGCCGGATACGAGCGCGGGCGCGGCGCGCTGTCCCTCTACCACCGGCGCGTGGACGGTGACTTCCACAACCCCTCCTTCACCGGGTCGAGCCAGGAGCTCGCCAGCCGCAAGAGCGGTCTCGAAGGGAGGCTCCAGATCGTTCCCGCGCTGCGTCTCAACGCGGACGCCTACCGGCACCAGCTCTTCCGCACCGGCGAGGAGCTGGACAACGCCCGCGCGCTGCTCTCGTGGAGCCAGGGGTGGGTGGGCGTGCAGGCGGGGGCGCGCGCGGCACGCAGCGAGCGCGACGGCGAGCGCGCCGACGGCGCGCTCTCCATCGTGGGCGCGAGCGTCGGCAAGGAGACGTCGGCCGGTATCGCCACCGTCTGGGAGAAGAACCTGGGCAGCGAATCCGTCGAGGAATACCCGGATCGGCTGAAGACGCTGGGCGCGCTCCCGCTCGGAGGTCGCGTCAAGCTCGTGGCGAGCCACGAGTACCTCACCGCGCCGGAGCGCGCGGGCAGCCACCAGTTCACGGCGGGCGCCGAGGGGCGGATCACCCGCTCCACCAGCGCCTACTCGAAGTACTCGCTCAACCGCCTCGCCGACGACACGCGCATGGGGGCGGTGAGCGGTGTGAAGCAGAACGTGCGCCTGGGCGCGCGCACCGCGGCCACGCTCGGTCTGGAGGGCTTCGCCTCGCTCTCCGGAAACGCCGACGAGGAGTACGTGGCGGTGAAGACGGGCGTGGACCGCCGCATGCCCGGTTCGCACTTCGTCGAGGGACAGTACGAGTATCGCTGGGACCCGCGCCGCCACCGCAACATGGTGCGGCTGAACGCCGCGCAGCAAGTCGGCGACGGCTTGGGGTGGGTCCTCAAGAACACGCTTTCCTTCGCCGACGTCCGCGACGACGAGGACGAGCTTTCCTACCACGGCACGCTCGCCGGCGCGTACCGGCCGCCGGGCTCGCCCGTGCACGCGCTGGGGATGATGCGCAACGACTACGAGCGCTACACGCCCGTCGACCCGGAGGCGATCCGCTGGCGTCTGGTGCTCTCCGCCGACGTCAACACCTTGCTGGCGCCGGCCCACGAGGTGCGCGCGAAGTACGCATTCAAACACGTCGAGGATTGGAGCTTCGGCGTGTCCACGACGACGAACGCCGACCTCGTGCTCGGACAGTACATCTGGCGCTTCGCGAGCGCCTGGGACGCCGACCTGTGGGGGCGATGGCTGGGCCAGCGCGGCGGCTCGGCGCAGACCGGTGTGGGCGTCGAGGTGGGGCGCACGTTCCTGCGCGCGGTGCGCGTGGCACTCGGTTACAGCTTGAACGGTCTCGAGGACCCGGATTTCGTGGGCACCGACGCGTGGTCCAACGGCTTCGGCGTGCGCGTGCAGCTCATCCTCTCCGACTGGCTGGCCGCCGACTTCGAGCGACTGCGAGGTGAGGAGCGATGAGTCGGCGCGCCCGGTGGAACCGTCTGGCGGCGGCCTGCCTGGCCGCGTGCGCGCTCTACGCCCCGGCGGCGCGCGCCGGGGAGATCGTCGTCAACGGCGGTTTCGAAACGGGCACCTTCGGCGCGGCCTGGGTACACGGCGCCTTCCGCGGTGCCCTCAACGACCCCAACCTGGCCGACCACGCCGTCGTGCTCGACCTTCCCTACGCGGGGAGCTACTCCGCGCTGTTGGGCTTCAAGTACACGACGCAGACGACCGGCGCCCGCGGGTACATGTATCAGACCGTCTCCATTCCGGCCGGCGTATCCAGCGCCACGCTCGAGTTCAAGATGCGCATGCAGGGCTACGACAGCTCGCCCTACGACCCCTTCCGCATGGACATTCGCGACACGGGAGGCGGGGTGCTGCGTAACGTGCTCACCTACAGCTTCACGGAGTGGAACGACCGGTTCAAGGACGGCGGCTGGGTCTCCGACGACAACGTGCTGCCCGCGGGGCACGACGTCTCCGCCTTCGCCGGCCAGACCGTCCAGCTCTACTTCGAGCAGGCGAACACGATCGACGCCCTCTACGAGACCTGGACCTACGTCGACGACGTATCGCTGGTCTACCGCATGTGGGTGGACCTCGCCGCCGACGGCGATGGCGACGACGTCTTCGGAGCGCCGGGAACCGGCGCGGGTGGCTTGGCGACGCGCAGCGGCGTGGCCGGCGACACGCTCGTGTACGCGCTCACCGTCGAGAACGAGGGCAACGTGGCGGACAGCTACCAGCTCACCGCGGCCTCGGTGCCCGCCGGCTGGACCGTGCTCGTCGACATGGGTGCCGGGTGGCAGGCGCTTCCCGCCGTCACCGCCGCGCTGGCGCCCGGCGCCACGGCCCTCTACGCGGTGGCCGTGATCTCGCCGGCCGCGGCGCCGGGCGGCAGCTACGACGTCGTGATCGACGCGGTGAGCACCGCGCAGGGGAGCCGCAACGACAGCGCCACGTTGCGCGCCAGCGTGGTCGACGCGGTCTACGCGGTGGACGCCGTCGTAAACGGCAACGGCGTGGGCGTTGTGGGCGACGGCGGCGCGGGCGGGTTCTCGCTGGTCGAGGCGCCCTGGGACAGCACCGTCAACTACGCCGTCGTCGTCTTCAACACGGGCAACGCGGCCACCGCCTTCTCCATCGACTGGGGCGCGGGCGCCGGCCTGGTGACGGCCGTCTGGTACAACGCCGTGCGCTACACGACGCCCTTCGTCACCACGCCGGTGGCGCCGGGCGCGAACGCGGGGCTGCAGCTGGAGGTCACGGGGCCGGCGCCGGAACCGGGCGGCGACCACACGACCATCCTCGTCGCCACCGCCGTCAACGACGCGCTCCGGCGCGACAGCATTCGCGCCATCCTGCGCCTGCGCGCGCCGCGCGTGGACATGATCATCACCACCAGCGGCGACGGCATCTACGACCCCACGCTGTCGGGGCAGGGCGGCGTGTCTTCCAACGCGGGCGAGCAGGGCGTGACGGTGAGCTTCCCCGTCATCGTGCAGAACGAGGGTGCGATCTCCGATGCGTACGACCTCTCCTGGACCGCGCCCGGAGCGGGGTGGAGCGCGGTGATCACGATCGGGGGAACCGACTACGCGCTGCCGGTCACCACGCCGGTGCTGCCGCCGTTCTCGCAGCAGGAGTACATACTCCGCGTCACTGTCCCCGGTGCCGCGACCTTCGGGACCTACGCCTCGATTCTCAACGCGGTGTCGGTCGCCGACAACCGGATCGCCGAGAGCGTGTCGGCCGTGGTGAGCGTGGCCAGCGCCGGTGAGACGGACATGACCATCGACGGCAACGGGCTCGACGTCTACGGCCCCATCGGCACGGGGCTGGGCGGCTCGTCCACGCAGACCGTCATGCCGGGGGACACGGCGGTGTTCACGATCGTGATCGAGAACGTTCTGGGAACGAACAGCTTCGAGGTGTCGTGGAACACGCCGCCGGGCTGGCAGGTGACGTTGGGCGGTTCGGCCTCGCCCATCTCGGCCCTCCCCGCCGGTACGTACGCGCTGGAGGTCATCGTCCCGCCGAGCTCGCTGGGAGGAACCTTCGACATCATCCTGGACGCGCACAAGAGCGACAAGATCTTCTTCATGGACAGCGTGACTGGGCGTGTCGTGGTGCTGCCGCCGGCGGTGGTGGACGGCGTGATCGACGGCGACGGCGACGGCCTCTACGGCGCGACCGGCACCGGCGCGGGGGGCACCTCGCTGCAGACCACCGCGGCCGGCGTCACGCTCAACTACACCGTCGAGCTGCAGAACGAGGGGTCCACTGCGGACCGCTACGTCGTCACCTGGAACACCATCGCGGGCTGGACCGCCACCTTCGACGGCGGCGCCTCGCCCTACTTGACGATCGCTGTTCCGGCGGGCGGTGCGGGCGTCTACACGTTCGCCGTGACCGTTCCCGCCGGCGCAGCGCTGGGCAGCTACGCATACATCGTTGATATCGTCTCGTGGAGCGATCCCACGTCCTTCGAGAGCCTGGCCGCGCGCGTGGACATCGCGGGGCCGCCGCGCGCGGACCTCGTGATCGACGGGAATGGACTGAACGTGTTCGGCCCGCTGGGGTCGGGGCAGGGAGGCGTCTCAACCCGCGCGGCGGCGCCGGGGGGCAGCTACAATGCCACGCTGCGCGCGCGCAACGCGGGTGCGTTCGCCGACTCCTTCCGCGTCGCCTGGACGCCGCCGACGGGGTGGCCGGCGGGCAGCGTGGTCGTGTGGGACGGCGGGGCGCCGCTGGCCTCGCCCTTCTGGACGCCGGTGATTCTGCCCGGCCAGTACTACGACTACACCGTCGTGGTGCAGGTGCCGCTGAGTGCCACGGCGTCGCACACGGCGATCATCGACGCATGGTCCAGCCTCCCGCCCAACCGGCCGGAGAGCATTGCACTCGTCACCGAGACGCGCGCGCTCCTGCGCGGCGTGGTCTTCGACGACCGCGACCACGACGGCGTCCCGGGAGGGGCCACCGACGCGCCGCTCCCCGGCGTGACCGTGTTCGAGCTGGGTTCGGGTGCGACGGCGATCACCGACGGCGCCGGCCGCTACGAGATACTCGTGGCACCGGGGAGCGTGACGGCGGTGGAGCGCAACCCCTCGGGCTTCGTCTCGCTCACCCCGGACACGCTGGGGCCCTTCGTGCTGGCTGCGGGAGACACCGCGACGGCGGACTTCGGCGACATCGGGCCGCTGGCCCTCTCGCCGGGGGGCGTGCTGGTCGGCCTGGCCGGAAGCTACGTGGACTTCGCGCACATCGTCACGGCGCGTACGGCGGGGCAGGTGACGCTCACGGCGACCAACGCCGAAGGCGCCACCACGATGTTCATGCTCGACCAGAACGCCAACGGCGTGTTCGACGGCGCCGACCGCGCGCTCGTGCCGGCCGACCTCGCGCTCGATCCCGACGGTGCCAACGGGGGAGTCGTGTACATTCTCGCGCGGGTCTTCATCCCCGCCGCGATCGCGCCGGGGACGACGCTCTACGTCGCGCTCGACGCGGAGCAGCTGGTGAGCGCAACCGCGATCGTGCTCACAGCGGCGGCCACCGACGCCGTGGTGGTTTCGGGAAGCGCGCTGGGCCGGCTCTCGTTGCAGAAGTCCGCGGATCGCGCCGGGGCGGCGCCCGGCGAGGTGGTGACCTACGCCATCACCTTCCTCAACGCCGGCACCGACAGCCTGCAGAACCTCGTCCTGCTCGACCCCGTCTCGCCGTGGGTCGACATCGAGCCCGACGCGTTCGGGCCGGGCCAGGACGTCGAGTGGCAGTCGGGGACCGGCCCGCCCGTCTACCTCACGTACAATCCGGCCGACGTCGACGAATGCGAGTACAGCGGCGCCGAGCGGATCATCCGCTGGTTCCTGTCCAAGAACTCGCCGTTCTACGTGGCGCCCGGCGAGTCGGGTTCGCTGACGTATCGCGTGCGGGTGCGCTAGGGGAGACTAGAAGATCCAGGTCAGCCCGATTCGCACGGGGATGATCTGGGTGTTCGCCTGGTCCTCGGTCTTGCGCGTCTGGGCGCTGATGTGCTTGCCCTCGAGGAAGAGCCGACGCGTGCGCCCGATCTCGAGCTCCACGCCCGCACCCCCTCCGTATCCGAGCACGTTCTCGTAGATGTTGAGGTCGACGGCCCAGTAGCGGACGTAACCGCCGCCGACGAAGATGTAGGGCCGCGCCGTCGACTCCACCGGGTTGACCTTCAAGTGGGCGAAGATGGTGAGCATGTTGAGGTCGTCGGGCACGGGCGAATCGGCGAAAAAGAAGTGGTAGTCGAAGTTGGCCGAGAGCTGGGCGATCGACTTCTTGACGCCGACGTCCACCATCATGCCGAAGCCGGGCTTGTAGCCCTCGTCGAAGCTGTCCGGCGCAAAGGGGTAGGCCGAGCCGAGCGCTACGGACGCGAAATAATCGAACGAACGGTTGGATCCGCTCCGCTGCGCGCTCGCCGCCGTGGAGAGGGCGAGGAAGGCCACGAAAGCTATCGACAGCTTGTATTTCATTTCTGGGCTCCTAGCAGTGGTATCTCGGCGGGGTCGCCCTAGTGTATCCGTAACCTCCGTCGAGTCAAGGCCAAACGTGCGCGGGCCGGCTTCGGCTCGGCCGCGTCGACCCAATTGAATACGAGTCGGACAGCGCGGTAGAATTGCCGCCCGGCCGATCCGAATTGCGCCGCGGGTGGGGCTGTGCTACGGTGCCGGAAGAGGGGCGCGTGAGCGCCGGGAAGGAGTGTAAACCGATGTCAGAAAAAGGCTTCGGAGAAGAGATCAAGTTTCCCAAGATCCAGATACCCCGTTTCCCGCTGGGCAACGTGCGGGGGCTGGTCGTGGCCGTGCTCGTGCTCGTGGTCGCGTTCTCGAGCTTCTACACGGTGAGGCCGGAGGAGATCGGGTTGGTGCTACGAGTGGGCAAGTTCGCGCGCACCACGGACCCGGGCCTGCACGCCAAGCTGCCGTTCCTGATCGAACGAGTGATCAAGGTGCCCGTCCAGCGTCAGCTGAAGGAGGAGTTCGGGTTCCAGACGACGCGCCCGGGCGTGCGCACCGAGTACACTTCGCGCGGGCGCGAGGCGGAGGCGAGCGTGCTCACCGGCGACCTCAACGTGGCCGACGTCGAGTGGGTGGTGCAGTACCGCATCGTCGACCCCTACCGCTACCTCTTCCGCGTACGCAACGTGCGCGAGACGTTTCGCGGCATGACCGAGGCGGTGATGCGCGCCGTGGTGGGGGATCGCACGGTCAACGAGGTGCTCACCGTGGGCCGGCAGGAGATCGCCTCCCTGGTCGAGCAGGACCTGCAGGCGCTGTGCGACCAGTACGAGACGGGCATCAAGGTGGAACAGGTGGTGCTGCAGGACGTCAACCCGCCCGAGGCCGTCAAAGCGTCCTTCAACGAGGTCAACCAGGCGCAGCAGGAGAGGGAGAAGCTCATCAACGAGGCGCAGTCCGAGTACAACAAAGTGATTCCCCGCGCGCGCGGCGAAGCCCAGCAGACGATCAGCGAGGCCGAGGGTTACGCGCTCGAGCGCCTCAATACGGCGCGCGGCGACTCGGCGCTCTTCGTGGCCGTCTTCAACGAGTACCGCAAGGCGCCCGAGATCACGCGCAAGCGCATCTACCTGGAGACCATGAGCCAGATCCTGCCGCAGGTGCGGCAGAAGGTGGTCATCGACGAGGACCTGCGCAGCGTGCTGCCGCTCCTCAACCTCGATACCAGCGCGCGCAAGGGAGGTGAGCAGTAATGAGAATCGCCACCATCGTAGTCGGCGTGATCCTCCTGCTCGTGCTGAGGGGCACCATCTACGTCGTGCAGGAGCCCGAGCAGGTCGTCATCACCCAGTTCGGCAAGCCCGTGGGCGATCCCATCACCGACCCCGGGCTCAAGTTCAAGATCCCCATGATCCATAAGGTCAACCGGTTCGACAAGCGCTTCCTCGAGTGGGACGGCGCGGCCAACGAGCTGCCCACGCGCGACAAGCGCTTCATCTGGGTCGACAGCTACGCGCGCTGGCGCATCACCGACCCGCTTCTGTTCTTCCAGCGCCTGCGCGACGAACGCGGCGCGCAGACGCGCCTGGACGACATCCTCGACGGCGAGACGCGCAACGCCATCGCCAAGCACGACCTGGTGGAGCTCATCCGCAGCACCAACCGCACGCCCGTGGCCGGCGAGCTCGACCCCAGCGAGGAGGCCACGCTGGACCCCATTTCCTACGGCCGCGAGACGATCCGGCAGGAGGTGCTGCGCACGGCGCAATCGCGCACGACCGACCTCGGTATCGAGATCCTCGATATCCAGTTCAAGCGCATCAACTACGTCGAGGAAGTGCAGCGCAAGGTGTACGAGCGCATGATCTCCGAGCGCCGGCGCATCGCCGACCGCTTCCGCTCCGAGGGCGAAGGCGAGGCCTCGCGCATCCGCGGCGAGAAGGAGCGCGAGCTCAAGAGTATTCAGTCGGAGGCGTACCGCCTGGCTCGCGAGATCCGCGGTGACGCGGACGCCGCGGCGACGCACATCTACGCGGTGGCCTACGACCGCTCGGCGGACTCGCGCGCGTTCTACCAGTTCCTCAAGACCATGGAGATCTACCGCACGGCGCTCGATGCGGAGACGCAGCTCATCCTGTCGACGGACGGAGAGTTCTATCGCTACTTGAAGTAGCGCACGGCCCGAGGAGGGAGTCCTGAGAGAACGCACCGACGAGCACAACGCGACCATCATAGGAAGAAGGGACCTGCACGAGGGTCTCTTCTTCCTATGGGTCCGCCCCGACGGCGGCGAGGTGCGCGCCTTCGAACCGGGACAGTACATCGCGATCGGTCGCGTGCTCGGCGGCGGCAACGGCGCCGGCCGCCTCGTCCAGCGCACGTACTCCATCGGCTCGTCGGCCAAGAAGCGCGAATCGGTGGAGCTCTTTATCGTGCGCGTGGACGAAGGCGAGCTCACCTCATGGCTCATGGACGAGGGCGAAGGCGCGCGCGTCTGGCTCGCGCCCCGCGCCAAGGGGCGCTTCACACTGGAGAGCTTCGAGCGCGGTAAGGATCTCGTGCTGGTCGCGACGGGCACCGGCATCGCGCCCTACCTCTCGATGTACCGCACCTACCGCGACGACCCGCCCTGGCGCCGCATCGTCATCATAAACGGCGCCCGTTATGCCGCCGATCTGGGTTACCGCCGCGAGCTCGAGGCCGAGGCGGCGAAGCGCCGCGACCTCGTCTATCTCCCCACCGTCACCCGCGAGGCGGAGGACTCGGGGTGGAAGGGGCTGCGCGGGCGCGTGGACGCCGTGCTCGCGCCGGAGACCTATGCGCGGCTCTCGGGGGCGCCGCTGGACCCGGACCAGTGCCACGTCTACCTCT